>NZ_QRKO01000030.1:0-14953 GCF_003471985.1 Collinsella sp. AM15-2
GACGGACCTCGGGACGCTCTTACACCACGTCTGCGCGCGCCACCATTCTGCGCCCCCGTTTTTTTGGTATTGCTGCTGTTTGCCGCCGGTTTTACGCCGCCTCGTCGAACTGCGAGTTATACAGATCGGCGTAGAAGCCGCCCCGGGCAAGCAGCTCGTCGTGCGTGCCCTTCTCGACGATGTCGCCGTCGCGAATTACCAAGATCACGTCGGCGTTGCGGATCGTGGACAGGCGGTGCGCGATGACAAAGCTCGTGCGGCCCTGCATCAGCGCATCCATGGCGCGCTGGATGAGCTCCTCGGTGCGGGTATCGACGTTGGAGGTCGCCTCGTCCAGAATCAGCGCCGGACGGTCGGCCAAAATGGCGCGGGCGATGGTCACGAGCTGGCGCTGACCCTGCGACAGGTTAGTGCCCTCCTCGTTGATCATAAAGTCGTAGCCACCGGCGAGCGTATGGATAAAGTGGTCGCAGCGTGCGGCGCGTGCGGCGGCTTCGACCTCGGCATCGCTCGCATCGGGGCGTCCGTAACGGATGTTCTCGCGGATGGTACCGTTAAACAGCCAGGTGTCCTGCAGCACCATGGCAAACTCGCCGCGCAGCGCCGCGCGGTCCCAGTCACGCACGTCGACGCCCTCGACGCGCAGCGAACCGTCGTCCACGTCGTAAAAGCGCTGCAGCAGCTTAATGAGCGTGGTTTTGCCGGCGCCGGTGGGGCCGACGATGGCGATGGTCTGGCCGGGCTGCGCCTCGCAGCTAAAGTCGTGGATGATGGTCTTGTCGGGCGTGTAACCAAACTTGACGTGGTCGAACTCCACGTGGCCGGGGCGCTTTTCGGGAATCTGCGCGTCGACCTTCTGCTCCTCCTCGGGCGCGGCCAGGAACTCAAAGACGCGCTCGGTGGCGGCTGCCATCGACTGCATCGTGTTGCTCACGTTGCCCAGCTGCTGCACCGGCTGCGTAAAGTTGCGCACGTACTGGATAAAGCTCTGGATGTCGCCGGGCGTGGCATTGCCGGTCAGCGCGAGCTGCGCGCCCACCACGACGACGCCCACGTAGCCCATGTTGCCCACCAAGCTCATAAGCGGCATCATCAGGCCCGACAGGAACTGCGAGCGCCAGCCACTAATAAAGAGGCGGTCGTTTTGACGGTCGAACTCCTCGATCGAGGCCTCGGCGCGGTCGAACACCTGAATGACATTCTGGCCGGCAAAGTCCTCCTCGATAATGCCGTTGACGGTGCCCAGGACCTGTTGCTGCTCGCGGAAGTACGGCTGCGAGAAGTGAATCATCACGGCCATGATCACGGCGGCGACGGGCAGCGTGACCACGACGACGCCGGTGAGCGGCAGGCTGATCGAAAGCATCATGACGAGCACGCCGATAATCTGCGTCACCGACGTGATGAGCTGCGTCACGCTCTGGTTGAGTGACTGACCCAGCGTATCGACGTCGTTGGTGATGCGGCTGAGCACGTCGCCCTTGCTGTGGCCGTTGAAGTAGCTCATCGGCACAACGGCAATCTTGGCGGCGATCTCCTTGCGCATGCGGTAGCAAATCTTTTGCGTGACGCCGGTCATAAGCCAGCCTTGGATGAGGCTGCAGACAGAGCTTGCCAGATACAGACAGAGCAAAAAGCCGAGCGTCTTGGCGATCCAGTTAAAGTCAACATCGCCGGTGCCGTTGACCTTGGCAACCAGGCCCTCGAACAGTTTGGTCGTAACCTGGCCGAGCACCTTGGGTCCCACAATGTTAAAGATGACCGAGCACACGGCAAAGGCGACGGCGGCAAACACGGCAATCTTGTGCTGACCGATATAGCCGAGTAGCTGCCTCATGGTGCCCTTAAAGTCCTTGGCCTTTTCACCGCGGCCCATGCCGCCCATACGACCCATGGGACCGCGCTGGCGGGTGGGTTTGGGAATCTGAGTCTTGGTTTCGTCTGCCATCAGCGCTCGCCTCTTTCCAAAACGGCTGCAATCTCTTCTTGGGTAAGCCCCAGTTCTTCTGCAGAAAGCTGCGACTGTGCAATCTCTAGGTACGCCGGGCAGTTGTGCAGCAGCTCCTCGTGCGTGCCGGTGCCCACCACGTGGCCGTCATCGAGCACGATGATCTGGTCGGCGTGCATGATGGTCGCGATGCGCTGGGCCACGACCACGAGCGCGGCGTCGGTGACGTTTTTGGCGAGCTCCTCGCGCAGGCGCGCGTCAGTCTTGTAGTCGAGGGCGCTAAACGAATCATCGAACACCACAACCTCGGGCTTTTTTGCCAAGGCGCGGGCGATGGCCAGACGCTGGCGCTGACCGCCCGAGACGTTGGAGCCGCCCTGGCTGATGGGGGAGTCGTAGCCGTCCTCGCGCTCGGCGATAAAGTCCTCGGCCTGGGCGATGCGTGCCGCCTGGTGCATGTCCTCGTCGCTTATCATGTCGCCGGCAAACTTGAGGTTGCTCTCGATGGTGCCCGAGAACAGGCGCCCCTGCTGCGGGATGTAACCGATGCGGCGGCGAAGCTCGGAGAGGGTCATATCGCGCACGTCGACGCCGTCGAGCGAAATGCTGCCGCCCGTCACGTCGTACAGGCGCGGAATCAGCTGCACGAGCGTGGACTTGCCCGAACCCGTGGAGCCAATGATGCCGAGCATCTGGCCGGCGTGCGTGGTGAAGTTTACGCCGCTAATGACGTCGGCGCGGGCATCGGGATACTGGAAGCTCACGTCGCGGAAGGTGAGCTCACCGCGCGGCGCGCTGGCTGCGGGCAGTTTGGGCGAGGCAGGGTCGTTGATGCTCGTGGGGCAGGTGATGACCTCTTCCACGCGCTCGGCTGCGACCTCGGCGCGGGGCAGGATGACCGAAACCATGGTGAGGATCATAAACGCCATGACGATCTGCATGGTATAGGAGATAAACGCCATCATGTTGCCGACCTGCATCACGCCGTCGGACACGCCCTGGGCGCCAAACCAGACGATAAGCACGGTGATGCAGTTCATGACGAGCATCATGAGCGGCATCATAAAGCTCATGGCGCGGTTGGTGTAGAGCTGCGTGGTCATCAGGTCGAGCGACGCCTTGTCAAAACGCTCGAGCTCATGCTCCTCGCGGTTGAACGAACGGATAGGCATAAGGCCGTCGAGCAGCTCGCGGGCGGTAAGGTTCACACGGTCCACAAAGCTCTGCATCTTTTTGAACTTGGGCATGGTGAGGCCCATAAGCACGCCGACGACGGCCGAGACCGCGATGATGGCCACGGCGATGGTCCACTCCAAGCCGGTGTGGTTGGCTAGGACACGCATGACAGCGACGATGCCCATGACGGGGGCCATCAGGCACATGCGGATGAACAGGGTTGCGGCCATCTGGATCTGCTGAATGTCGTTGGTGCAGCGGGTGATGAGCGAGGCCTGGCTAAACTTGCCCACCTCGGCCGGCGAGAAGTGCATAACCTTGTTGAAGGTCTCGCGGCGCAGGTCGCGGGCGATGGAACAGGCGGTGCGCGAGGCCACGGCACCGGTCAGGATGGTGGCGACGAGCGACACGAGGCACAGACCAAACATCGTGGTCGCCATGCGGCTCAGGTAGGCGTTCTGCACGTCAGCGGGGTCGATACCCTGCGCCTTGTACTCGTCTTGCACATAGCTCACGGCGCGTTGGGTCACGATGGAGCCCGACATGGAGCCCATTTTGTCCGCCATTTCATTGGCGCCCTCGACGAGCTTGCTTTGGTCTACCAGACCGCCCTCGACACCTAGGCGCAGACTCTTCATGGTGATCTTGCCGCCGTCGGCATCAATCTGCTTTTGCATGTTTTGCGCCGCTGTGGCCTTCTGCTGCATCTCGGCGAGCTGCTCGGGCGTCATTGCCGCCATCTGCTCGGGGGTGGGCATGGCCTGGGCGCCGCCGCCATTGCTTGCCTCGGTGGATGCGCCGGTCATGTCGCCCATGGAGCTGGCGTCGATGCCCTGGTTGAGAGAAAGGACGACGGTCTCGGGCAGGCTCATAATGTCGGCAATCTTGCCGCCATCGGCACGCTCTTCCTCGGTGCCCTTGTACGTTCGAATGCCTTTTTTGTCAGCCTTGCTAAACACGGCCTCCACAGCTTTGGCGTCCTTGGTGCTCATAAAGAGCTCAAGGTCATCGAGTGATTCGGCACGAATGGTGTCGGGCACGGGCGAGGCGATGCCGCCTTGCTGTACGCCCACGTCGACGATGTCGCTCATGTAGGTAGGCAGTGCCAGATCGGCGTTGCAGCTGATTACGATAAGTACGATAGCTGTGAACAGTGCCAGGACATGCTTTTTAAAGAGCTTGAGAATCCTCACTCGGCATCTCTCCTTTCTTGATTGCGGTCGATAATTTCGTTGAAACGCCTTAGAAGGCGCACCATCTCTTGGGTATCTGTTTCGCCGAGCTGCTCGAGGAAGGCCGCGGTGCGCTCCTCGAATTCCCGACGTTTGATTTCGAGATTCTGGAATCCCTTATCGGTCATCGTGACGTGTACACGACGACGGTCGGTCTTTGAGTGCTCGCGCTCGACCCAGCCCTTGGCTTCGAGAGTGCGTAAGATATTGGCGATGCGGGCACTCGAGACCCAGGCGCAATTTGCGAGTTCGCTCGGCGTGAGCGAACCGCCAGCGAGCATGAGGGCGCGCATGACAGCCATCTCGCCGCCGAGAGCTTTGTCCGCAGAGCGTGAAATGCGATGATGCATGCTGCCAAACTCAGTTAAGAGCTGACGCCCAAGCTCATGGAAATCGGTATCTTCCACCGAAAACCCCTAACACTAGAAACTATTTTCGGTGAAAGATGATACCCGCATATTCGGGCCTCATTCAGTGGGCAATATAAAGAGCGCATAAAGAGTTAAAAAATTCAATTGCTGAAGCGTTTCAAAGAACTATTATGCCCGCGGTTAGGCGAGGGGTTGTCACCACCATACGACTGGGACTCATTTATCGCCACGTGCGATGCTCCAACTTCCCGCAAGGAGACACCTTATATAAAGGGGGATGGAGTCATGGCATTTGACTTCACGGGCAAGACCGCGATTGTCACGGGTGGCACTCAGGGCATTGGCCTCGAGATCGCCAAGGGCATCGTCGCGGGCGGCGGACACGTCGCGCTCATCGCAAGGAACGCTGCCAAGGGCGAGGCCGCTGTGGCCGAGCTTGGCGAGGGCAACAAGTTCTATCAGCTCGATGTTGCCGATGCGCCTAAGGCGCGTGAGACCGTCGAGCAGATTTTTACGGACCTGCCGCAAACCAACATCCTGATCAACTGCGCTGGCGTCATCAGCACCAAGAAGTTCGACGAGATCGATGACACCGAGTGGCGTCGCACCATCGACATCAACCTCAACGGCACCTTTACCATGATGAACGCCGTGTACCCGCACTTTAAGGCGGCCCATGCCGGCACTATCGTCAACGTGAGCTCTGTTGCTGGCAAGATCGGCGGCGGCCTGCTCGGCACCGCTGCCTACGCCAGCTCCAAAGCCGGTGTTAACGGTCTAACCAAGGCAGTCGCCAAGGAAGGCGGCAAGTTTGGCGTCCGCTGCAACGCCGTGTGCCCGTCGCTCACCCTTACCGATATGACCTCGATTCTCTCTGACGAGAACTCTCAGCGCATCATCAACGGTATTCCTCTGGGCCGCGCCGCCCAGGCCAGCGAGCCTGCGCAGATGGTGCTCTTCTTCGCTTCCGACCTCGCTAGCTTCGTGAACGGCGAGATCGGTGACTGCGACGGTGGCATCGTTCTGGACGGGTAATACCCCGCGACGTTAATTCGGCGACGGCTCCTGCGACTCGGGACCGTCGCCTTCTTTCTGACAAAGGCGCGTGCGGCTGCGATTCGCATGCATCCAAAGGAGATATATATGAGTGAATCGACTGCGGTGGAGGCGCCGGCGGCAAAGGAGCCGTTCTTTAAGATGTCCTCCATCCCGGGTGCCAATATTTTGGTGCCGCTTTTGTTGGGCTGCCTGCTCAACACGCTGTTCCCCGATCTGTTCAAAACGCTCGGCAGCTTTACGCTCGGCATGACCCAGCAGGGCGCAGGCCCGCTTGTTGGCGCTTTTTTGCTCATCGTCGGTACGACGATTTCGTTTAAGAGCGCTCCTGCCGCCGCTGCCCGCGGCGCCATCATCATCGCCGTCAAGCAGATCGTGGTCGTTGCCGTGTCGCTGCTCATCCTTTATGTATTCAACGACAACCTGTTTGGCATCTCTGCCATGGTGATGCTGGCCGCTTGCACCGGCGCCAACAACGCTATGTACGCTGGTCTGATGGGCACCATGGGCAATGAGGCCGAGCGTGGCGCCGTCGCCATCACCACGCTGGTTGTCGGCCCTCCGGTCACGATGATCGTGCTCGGCGCTGCCGGTCAGGCTCCGATCGGCTGGTCGCTCGTGGGCGCCATCCTGCCGATCGTCGTCGGCATTATTCTGGGTAACCTCTTCCCCAGCTTTAAGAAGATGATGGCACCGGCACTTTCCGCCATCATCGTGCTCGTCTTCTTTGCCATGGGCTCGACCATGACCTTTGGCCAGCTCATTAATGGTGGTCTTCCCGGTATTCTGCTCGGCGTGATCTGCTCGGTGGTCTTTGCAATTCCCGTTATCGCGGTCGATAAGCTCACAGGCGGTACGGGTGTCGCAGGTGCGGCCATTTCGAGCTGCGCCGGAGCCAATGTGGCCACGCCTGCTGCCATGGCAAGCGTCAACGAGGCCTTGTACGGCGGTGTGGTGCTCGCGACGGCCACGGCACAGGTTGCTGCCTGTGCAATCGTGACTGCTATTTTGACCCCGCTGGTCACCAGCTGGTGCTACAAGCATTTTGAGGGCCAGCAGAGCAACAGCAAGGCAACGACCGACAAGGCCGCCTCAGCCGCCTAATGCCAAACGGCAATCAAAGCTAAATAACTAGCCACGCCATAGGGCGGCCCCGGGGGAAATCCCGTGGCCGCCCTTCAGTTTCTGAAGGGTCTCTGGGGTACTTTACTCTGATAAAGCTGACATAACAGCTAGAGTGAACGTCGTACAAAGGCAAGGAAAAATACCAAAGAAATCGGTGAACGGTAGTTGTTCGCGCTCGCATTTCCTGCGGATTTGTTAAAAACGCTCTAATGGTATAAAAAAAGAAACATATAACAGCCCTGATGAAGGGGGTGGCTATGTTATCCTTCTCAAACGGGTGAAATCTTGGGTTTTGGGTTGCAGTTCCAAGGTGGACAAACGTTTTTCCCTGCACCAACGTGTGGTGAAGAACGGAAGAAGCCGGTAGTGCAAGCCGATAATTCAAGAATTCAATAAGCAGCGGTGTGAGAGAGCGCCGCATTACACGTAACTAGGAGCGTGGTTACACAATGCAGGAGGCATGGGAAGGCTTCAAGGAAGGCATTTGGACGGGAGAGGTTGACGTCCGAGACTTCATCCAGAAGAACTACACCCCCTACGAGGGCGACGAGTCGTTCCTCGCCGGCCCGACCGAGCGTACCAAGGAGCTGTGGGGCGAGGTTCTCGACCTGCTGCTTAAGGAGCGCGAGCAGGGCGGCGTCCTCGATATGGACACCAAGACCGTCACGGGTATCGTGAGCCACCCCGCTGGCTACATCGATAACGCCCACCGCGAGAAGGAGACCATCGTCGGCCTCCAGACCGACAAGCCGCTCAAGCGCGCGCTGCACGTCAACGGTGGTATCCGCATCGCTTGCCAGGCTGCCAGCCAGCACGGCTACAAGGTCGACGAGAACGTTGTCGAGCGCTACACCTTCGAGCGCAAGACCCACAACGCCGGCGTCTTCGATGTCTACACCCCCGAGATGCGTGCTTGCCGCTCGGCCCACATCATCACCGGCCTGCCCGATGGCTATGGCCGCGGCCGCATCATCGGCGACTACCGTCGTGTCGCCCTGTACGGTGTCGACTACCTGATCAAGGACAAGGAGGCCCAGAAGGCTTCCACCCCGACGGTCATGACCGCCGACAACATCCGCGATCGTGAGGAGCTGCAGGAGCAGATCCGCGCCCTCGGCGAGCTCAAGATGATGGCCGAGACCTATGGTTTCGATATTTCCAACCCTGCTACCAACACGCAGGAGGCCATCCAGTGGATGTACTTCGCCTACCTCGCTTCCGTCAAGGAGCAGAACGGCGCCGCTATGTCCATCGGCCGTACCTCTACGTTCATCGACATCTACGCTGAGCGCGACCTTGCCAACGGTACCTTCACCGAGGAGCAGATCCAGGAGTTCGTGGATCACTTCATCATGAAGCTCCGCATGGTTAAGTTTGCCCGTACCCCCGAGTACCAGGCCCTGTTTACCGGCGACCCGCAGTGGGTCACCGAGTCCATCGGCGGCATGGGTGTTGACGGCCGTACGCTCGTCACCAAGATGAGCTACCGCTACCTGCACACGCTCGAGAACATGGGCACCAGCCCCGAGCCCAACATGACCGTTCTGTGGTCGACTCGTCTGCCCGAGAACTTCAAGAAGTTCTGCGCCAAGACTTCTGTCGCCAGCTCCTCGATCCAGTACGAGAACGACGACCTCATGCGCGTCTATCACGGCGATGACTACGGCATTGCCTGCTGCGTGTCCTCCATGCGCATCGGCAAGGAGATGCAGTTCTTCGGCGCCCGCGCCAACCTGGCCAAGTGCCTGCTGTACGCACTTAACGGCGGTGTTGACGAGGTCTCCAAGAAGCAGGTCGGCCCCAAGTACCGCGCCGTCGAGGGCGATACGCTCGATTACGACGACGTTGTGGCCAAGTACAACGACATGATGAAGTGGCTCGCTGGCGTGTACGTCAACTCGCTGAACATCATTCACTACATGCACGACAAGTACTGCTACGAGCGCATCCAGATGGCTCTGCACGACAAGCACGTGCACCGCTGGTTCGCTACGGGCATCGCTGGCCTTTCCGTCGTGGCTGACTCCCTGTCCGCCATCAAGTACGCCAAGGTCCACCCCGTCCGTGACGAGAACGGCATCATCGTCGACTTCGAGACCGAGGGCGAGTTCCCCAAGTACGGTAACGACGACGACCGCGTCGACCAGATCGCTCACGACGTTGTGCACCAGTTCATGGAGTACATCCGCATGAACGACACCTACCGCAACTCCGTGCCCACGACCTCGGTTCTGACCATTACCTCCAACGTCGTGTACGGTAAGAAGACCGGTTCCACGCCTGACGGCCGCAAGGCTGGCCAGCCGTTCGCCCCGGGTGCTAACCCCATGCACAAGCGCGATAGCCACGGCGCCATCGCTTCGCTGTCTTCGGTTTCCAAGCTCCCGTTCCGCGACGCTCAGGACGGCATCTCCAACACCTTCTCCATCATCCCGGGTGCGCTCGGCAAGGAGGACCAGGTGTTCTTTGGCGATATCGACCTTGATCAGCTGGGCGAGTAACTATTGTTAGTGCTATACTAACAATAACGATTACTGATTAGAGCGCCGGTTTCGGCCGGCGCCTATCAATCGAAGGAGACACATTATGAAGGTTTCTGAAGTTTCCGAGACTCAGGCCGATAACCTGGTCCACATGCTCGACGCTTACGCCGAGAAGGGTGGCCACCACCTGAACATCAACGTCTTCAACCGTGAGACGCTGCTCGACGCTCAGGCTCACCCCGAGAAGTACCCGCAGCTGACCATCCGCGTTTCCGGCTATGCCGTGAACTTCCACACGCTCACCAAGGAGCAGCAGGACGAGGTCATTTCGCGTACCTTCCACAACAAGTTCTAAAGGGACTCAACTCCCGCAGGATCGCCAGGCTGTTTGGGTTACCTCCCAAAACGTCCTCGGACATGCAAAGAGGCTCGCTGCGCACTTCGTGCGGCGAGCCTCTTTGCGTCCTGCGGAAATGTTTTGGGAGGTAGCCCAAACAGCCCCGGCGGGGTCCTGTGTAGTCACCCTTTAGGCGGAACTCTCCTGATGGGCTGGACGCACGGGATACTTTCTTAGCAACTACCGTTTATCGCGTATAGCGACCGTTTGCGGAATAAGTAACACTCCTTAATAAACCGTGTAGAATCTCAGTTAAGCACGGAGTTTTCCAGGGAGACGCTGTCCTTTGTTGTGTGCAAGGGACGGCGTCTCTTTGGCGCTTGGAGGCCGTTCTGCAGCAGGACGGCGGACGTGCGTCACATATTCAAAAGCCAACGTCGAGATGGGTTGTGATGATAATGGGCAAGTACGTAATCGTGGTTGAGTCTGGTTCGGATGTGACGCCGGAGCTCTGCGAGCGCTATGGCATCGTGCGCGTGCCCATGCATGTCACGATTGGTGACGAGACCGTCGAAGACGGATCGATCGACCCGCTTGAGATTTACTCGCGCTGCAACGAGTTTGGCGTGATGCCCAAGACCAGCGGTTGCTCGCCGGCGGATTTTGCGCATGTGTACGACCGCATTCACGCCGAGCAGCCCGACGCGACCATTTTGCATTTTGCGTATTCCGAGGTTACGACCTGCTCGCATCAGTCGTCGAAGATTGCGGCAAAGGGCCGCGATTACGTCTTCTCCATGGATACGCGCTTTGTGTCGGTGGGCCAGTCGCTTGTCGCCGTTGAGACCGCCAAGTATATCGAAGCCCATCCGGATGCCACCGTCGACGAGATTTTCGCCTTTACCAATTCGGTGATGGACCGCGTGCTGCTGGGCTTTGTTCCTACGGACCTTGCCTTCCTTAAGGCGGGTGGTCGCTTGTCCAACGTCGCGTTTCTTGGCGCCCATCTGCTCAAGATTAAGCCCTGCATTGAGGTAACGGGTGGCAAATTCGTGGCGACCAAGAAGCTCCGCGGCTCTATGCTCAAATGTGCCCGTGCCTTTATTGACCACATGGTTGCGAAGGGCGAGATCGACTACTCGCATATTGGCTTGGCGTATTCGGTGGGTCTTTCCGAGGAGTTGCGCGACGACATGGAAGTCTATGCACACGATCTTGGCTTTAAGGACGTTACCTGGACTCAGGTCGGCGGCGTCATCTCGAGCCATTGCGGCCCGACCGCCTTCGGCGCGGTGCTCACGCTCAAGGTGTAAGGCCTGGCGTCTATCGATATCTATTGCCTCGGCGGCGGGCGGGCTGCGATAACCCTCCCGCCGCTCTTGCGTGGGGTCAAATAGAATAACCCAATTGACCGCTAAACCATTTCACCATCATGCGTATGGGCTAGAATGGCTCTGGCATTTTAATTGGTTGCATCCAAGGAGAGGCAAGGTAGCGCGAATGGCTGAGATGACGCTCGAGGGTGTGGACGCTCGTCCCGAGGACTCCGCATTTGCCCTGGGCCGCGTACATTCGATTGAAACGATGGGTACGGTCGACGGACCCGGCATCCGCTTTGTGGTGTTTGTCCAAGGCTGTCCCATGCGCTGTGCGTATTGCCACAATCCCGATACCTGGTCGGTTAACGGCGGCACGATGGTGACCGTCGAGCACCTGATGGACGAGTTCCAGAGCAATCATGAGTTTTACCGCAGCGGTGGTATTACGGTGTCCGGCGGCGAGCCGCTCCTGCAGCCTGAGTTTTTGGCCGACCTATTCCGTGTAATGCACAACAACCCCGATGGTCGCGTGCATACCTGCCTTGACAGCTGCGGATATGCGTTTGACCCCAACCACCCCGAGAAGTTCGATGCTGTTCTCAACGAGACCGATATGGTGCTGCTCGACATCAAGCATGCCGATCCGGTTGAGCATAAAAAGCTGACCGGCTGCGATCCTGCACGCATCCTGGCGTTTGGCGATGAGCTGGCGCGTCGCAAGATCAAGGTCGTTATCCGCCACGTGTTGGTGCCAGGCATTACCGACACGGTGGAGGAGTGCGAGGCGCTCGGTCGTCTGATCGCTCCATGGCACAACGTGGTGGGCCTGGAAATGCTGCCGTATCACACGATGGGTGTCGTCAAGTACGAGCAACTGGGCATTCCCTATAAGCTCGAGGGCGTGCCCCAGATGGATACCGCGCGCATGCCCGAGCTGCGCAATGCCGTTATGTCTGGCATGAAAAAGCGCCGCGCGGAGCTCAAAAACGCCATCGGCTAGCGATCCATTTTCGCCCCCAAGGGCACTCATTGGGGACAGACTTAAATGAGTGCGCGATGGCATTGCTGACGAGCAGGTTTTGGTGCGCGACAAGGCAGGCTGGATTAGCGAGGATGGTTACTATTCGACATGCGATGCGGGCCTTATCGGCATCGATGGCTGTACCTATGTCATGAGCGTCATGACACCGATGCCGTGGAGCGACCGCTCGAGCGAGGTTACGGCCGTGATTGCAAAGGCTCTGTTTGATATGCGAGCTGCGCTGGCTTAGCGTGTTCGTTTGGCGAGGTCAAACAAAATGCTGGTACCATACCGTGGTTGAGAATTTCGTATAGGTTTGGGGAATGGTATGGCTACCATCGCGATTATCGGTGCGCTCGAAAAAGAGATCATGCAGATAAAGGAAGAGCTGAGCGACGTTTGCGAGGCACGGGAGGCAGGCTTGACCGTTGTGAGCGGCGAGCTCGACGGCCTGACAGTTGTCGCCACAACGGCGGGCATGGGCACGGTGAACGCCGCCGCCGCAACACAGCACCTCATTAGCAAGTATGCTCCGCAGGCTGTTGTGTTTTCGGGCATTGCGGGTGGTTTGAACCCCAAGCTCCATATCGACGACGTGGTCATTGGCAAACGCCTGCGCTATTTGGATACCGATACCGCGCTTATCGCCGAGTCCGCACCGGGGCTCGAGGAGTTTGGCTCGACGCCTGCGCTGGTCGATATTGCCGCCGATGTGCTTGCTGAGCGTGGGTTTGTTGACGCTTCGACAAATGCAGTCGCTTCGAACGAGGGCACCAAGCAGTTCCTGGTCGGCACGATTGCCACGGGTAACCGCTTTGTGACGGGCGCCGCCATGCGCAACGACGCTATCGAGGCGACGCATGCCGATTGTGTCGGCATGGAGGGCGCGGCAATTGCCCATGTCGCAACCAAAAATGGTGTCGATTGCCTGGTGTTGCGCGCTATCAGCGATAATTGTGACGAGGCGTACGATGCAATTTGCGAGCGCGAGTTCGATCTGTTCGAGTACGCGCGTGTCGCAAGTGACATCACGCTCGATATCGTCCGCCGCATTGCCGCTGCGCAATAGCGCGTCTGTTTGTAAGAACCTACGACCAAGGAGTGTCCATGGCCGATTCCATTAACTACCAGCTTGCCAAGTTCGTCGCCAGCTACGGCAAGGTTTCGCAGATTCCCGAGTCCACCTGCCCCGAGGTGAGCTTTGTCGGCCGCTCCAACGTGGGCAAGTCGTCGATTATGAACAAGCTCTTTGGCCGCAAGAACCTGGTCAAGGTTTCCAGCACGCCGGGCAAGACGAGCAACATCAACTTCTTTGAGGCCGATGACGTGCATTTCGTGGACCTGCCGGGTTACGGTTTCGCCCGTCGCTCCAAGGCCGAGCGCGACCGCTGGGCCGAGCTTATCGGCGACTTTTTCGACTCCGAGCGCAGCTTTAACTTAGTCGTCTCACTGGTGGATATTCGTCACGACCCCAGCAAGCTCGACCACGACATGATCGACTACCTACAGGGCAACGAGTTCAACTTTATCGTTTGCCTCACCAAAGCCGACAAGCTCAGCCGCACCCAGCAGGCCCGCCAGGCAGCAGCCATCAAAAAGCAGCTCAACGTTCCGGCCGAGAACGTGATCATCACAAGCTCCCAGACCGGCACCGGCATCGACGAACTCAAAAAGCGCATCGCCGAGGCTTGCCTCTAATCAGGCCTAACCTTTCAAAAGCCCCTATCTGTATCACCTCAGTGATAGTTTTTTAGGAGACCTAGGTATCCAATACGCGCTTATGAGTGAGCGTGCGTTTTCAGCGATTACATTCTGCGATTGGAGGCAGGCTTTGGGATTTGAGTATTATCCCAAACGCTTTGGGCGAGAGCAGAACGCGCGGCGCAAGTATTTGGATACGGTAAACGGATTTGACTCTGATGGTGTCGACATTAGGGATTTGATGGCAGGGAGGGTTGATTTAGATGATCCAAGAGTTAACGGATTGTGGGCCGAGTAGGACATACCCCGTCTACTACCTCGAGGATGCAATGAACAACCTCGGCGACTGCTTTGACTATGCCGTTAACGATTATGGGGCAGAAGGATCGGAAGTTTCTGAACTCTTTTGCCTGAGCGGCGTAGCCCGCGAGTTCGAACGCGGCAACGCATGGGTAGTGTCGGGAAAATCGGGCGTTGAGCTGTTCGCGCTCATTGCCGAAAGGTCCGGCTATCAATCAAGGCCGATGCCAAATCGAACCTACCGATTCGAAAAGACACCGGAATATTGGACAGGCTGGATATTGGCATACCTTCAGTGGCGCCTAGGAGAGTCTTTCGAAGATTTGCTGCATGTCGTTCCATTCGATGTGCTACGCAGTCTGTACTACCCCTGGCACGAAGCCTCGGAGGAACGCGTGGCTCGCCTCGTCTGCGATATGGCGAAAAAAGCGTCCAGGCAAACCAAACTTGCGTTAGCAAGAAAGAGGCTCAAGAAAACCCAACAAGATCTGGCATACGAATCGGGTGTGTCACTCCGCTCAATCCAAATGTACGAGCAGCGTCAGAGAAACATCAATGAAGCCTCGGTAACAAGCGTAAGAGCCATAGCAAAAGCCCTCCACTGCAACATCGAGGACCTCCTAGAACCAGTCTTCGAATACAAAGAAACCAGCGCCGCCTAAACCAGGCACGCAGCCGATGCCCGCCTCTAGGAAGTGCTCCAGCCTAGCAAGAGCCCCTACCAATAAAAAGCCAAACTATCAGCCCGGCGACTTTCCAGAGCGTAGGTCCCTGTAGCCGTCGCCGGCGAAGTTAACATAGGGGAGGCCAGGGGGCTTTGCCCCCAAATCTTTCCGCAGGACGGCAGGACCCCCGCCGCACGAAGTGCGCAGCGGGGGTCCTGC
>NZ_QRKO01000031.1:0-14397 GCF_003471985.1 Collinsella sp. AM15-2
AGTAGCGTCGAAGGTTGACAAAACTATAGGAACACCCAATGACTAAGACAAAACGAGCGAGGATTTTTGGACGCCCAAATGGCGAGAGTGGATAATCTCCCACTTTGAGCCCACAAACAGGCTAAAAACGGGAGATTATCCACTCTCATTCTGCGGGCACTCATTTAAGTACGTCCCCAATGAGTGCTTTCACTTCTTTTAACAAAACGCCCGGCGGGCATTAACTGCTCGCCGGGCGTTTTGGTTAGGAGGCTATGGTTGTTGGGAAGCCTTAGGCCAGGTCCTCGCCGTTCGTCTCGATGACGTGTTTGTACCAGTCGAAGCTCTTCTTTTTGGAACGCTTGAGGGTTCCGTTGCCCGCATCATCGCGGTCGACATAGATAAAGCCGTAGCGCTTGGACATCTCGCCCGTGCCGGCAGACACCAGGTCGATCGGGCCCCAGGTGGTGTAGCCCAGCAGGTCAACGCCGTCCTCGGTCACCGCATCGCGCATCGCGGCGATATGCTGGCGCAGGTAGTCGATACGGTAGTCGTCGTTGATGGAGCCATCCTCCTCGACAACATCCTTGGCGCCCAGACCGTTCTCGACCACAAACAGCGGCTTCTGATAACGGTCGTACAGGTCGTTGAGGGTGATGCGGAAGCCCAGCGGATCGATGGCCCAGCCCCACTGGCTCTCCTGCAGGTAGGGGTTCTTGGCGCCGGCGAAGGCGTTGCCCTGGGTGCGCTCGACATCGGGGTTATCGGCACCGGCGGAGCAACGGGTGCTGTAATAGCTAAAGCTGATGAAGTCGACGGTGTTGGCGGCCAGGATCTCGCGGTCCTCATCCGTCATGCCCACATCGATGCCCAAACGCTCGAGCTTCTTGACGGCATAGGCCGGGTAGTAGCCGCGGCTCTGAACGTCGACGAAGAAATAGTTGCTCTGGTTGTCAATCTGCGCCTGGCGCACATCGCCCGGACGGCAGCTGTAGGGGTAGTAGCTACCTGCGGCAAGCATGCAACCGATCTTGACCTCAGGGTCGATCTCGTGAGCGATCTTGGTTGCCCAAGCGCTGGCGACGAGCTCGTTGTGGGCGGCCAGGTACTCGACGGTCTCCTTGTTCTCGCCCTCCTCAAAGACCAGACCGGCACCCATAAACGGCAGGTGCAAGATCATATTGATCTCGTTGAAGGTAAGCCAGTACTTTACCAGGCCCTTGTAGCGGGTGAAGATCGTGGCCGCGAGGTTCTTGTAGAAGTCGATGAGCTTGCGGTTGCGCCAGCCGCCGTACTCCTTGATGAGGTGAATCGGGCAGTCGAAGTGCGTGATGGTCACGAGCGGCTCAATGCCGTGCGCCTGACACTCGCGGAACACGTCCTCGTAGAAGGCCAGGCCGGCCTCGTTGGGCTCAGTCTCGTCGCCGTTGGGGAAGATGCGGGTCCAGGCCAGGCTCATGCGGAAGGTCTTAAAGCCCATCTCGGCAAAGAGGGCGATGTCCTCCTTGTAGTGGTGATAGAAATCGATGCCGGTCTGCGCGGGGTAGTAATAGCCGTCCTCGAAGTCGAGCATCTTGCGCTGGCCGGAGACCACCGCATAGCGCTCGGGGCCGTGCGGCGCCACGTCCACGTTGGCCAGGCCGCGGCCATCCACGTCGTAAGCGCCCTCGCACTGGTTGGCAGCCGTCGCGCCGCCCCACAGGAAGTCTTTACGGAAAGCCATGCATCAATCCTTTCACACGCTGTTTGTCGTGGTTTCAGTATCCCCGTAAGCAGCGCGCTACTCAACGGCAACGACGCAGGCCGACACTTCTTTTCGCACACGGCGGCCCGGCAGCCGCCCCTGCCTGACACTTTCTGATACCGCCGCCCCAAACCACCACAAAGAGGACAGGCACCTTTGTGGTGGTTTGGGGCGGTTTGTCTCGATCTGTAACAGGTAGGCAGCCAAAACCGGGCTTGGTGTTACAGATCGAGATTTTCGGGCAGCCCCCCCGCAGTTTGTCTAAATCTGTAACAGGTAGAGACGATTTAGCCCGCTAGATGTTACAAATCGAGACGGAAGATGCTAGTCACAGGCGATGTCGAGGTTCTTGCCGACGAGGCCCACGTAGCCGCCCTCGGCAGCCTTGGGACTATCTGCGTGGCAGAGAACCCACTTGTCGGCCTTCCAGTAGCAGTAGCTGTCACCGGCGGCAGGCATGTCGGCTGCGGCCTCGGGGCGCGGGCCATTGGTGCCCGCCGGCAGCGCCACCATCACCTGGAAGCCGCCGTCGTCGACCATGCAGGGCGTGTAGTGGAGCGTGGTGTTGAAGACTTCGACGACCGTACCCGCCGGCACGCGGAACGCCTTGACGCACGCGGTGTCGAGCTTGCCGTCCTCGATCTCCCAGCGATGCGCCACGAGCAGGATAAAGTCGCGAGCGCCCAGGTTAAACTCGCTGGCGCGGTGATACTCCAGGCAGTTGAGCTGCGTGTTGTGGCCGTTGCACCAGCCGAGCTGGAAGGGGCGGCCGCCAAACATGAGAAAGCCCAGTTTATCGGCACCCTTGACGCTCTCGAGCTCCGGCGCGCTTGCTACGTACTTGCTGCCTTCGGGGATGGGCGTGGCAGAGAGCGCCTCGAGCACGAGCAACGTGAGCTCGGACGGAACGTCATCCCAAACGTTGCCATAGGATTTGAACTCGGGATCGTTGACAGAATAGATGTGCATGTTCGCTCCTGTTCGTAAATGTGACTATACGAACATTCTAGAACAAACATGAGCGATTTTGAACGCTCGTCCCGACCACTCAACAAAAAGGCGCCCCCGCATAAGCGAAGGCGCCCAATGCGCGCGCTTTGGGCGATAAAGCCCTTACGCCTGCTGATAATGCAGGTGCTTCTCATCGATATCGGCCAGGTCGCGGTCGAGATAGCGACGCGCGAGCCAGTTTGCCATGGGGAGGTTCTGGTCCAGATAGTTACCGCACTCCTCGGGAGCGGCACCGGGGACATCGCCCTCAAAGCCGGCGACAAACTCGAACAGCTCACGCACGAGCGGCAGGATCTCCTCGCTCGTCACCTCGCCAAACACGACGAGGTAAAAGCCCGTGCGGCAGCCCATGGGACCAAAGTAGACAATGCGGCTCGACCACTCGGCATGGTTGCGAAGGAACGTCGCGCCCAGGTGCTCGATGGTGTGGCACTCGGCCGTGTTCATGACCGGCTCCTTGTTGGGCGTGGTCAGGCGCAGATCAAAGGTGGTGACGGCGGCGCCGGTCGCCGGATCGCGGTCGATGCGGCTCACATACACGCCGGGCTCGAGCAGCAGATGGTCAACGGAAAAACTCGCGATACGCTCCATGGCAGTTCCTCTCGGTAGTCAATTTAGGACGGGGCTCTTTTAGCTGGTTCGAATGATCGCACCAATCATACCAGTCAAAAAAGCCCCGTCCCAAATGAGCTACCCGGGAATAGCCTGCGGGCGCCGCGCAGCCGCCTAGGCAGTGTAGGCGATGGTCGCGTCGACGGCGTGACGCCAGCCGGCGATCTTTTTGGCTCGCTCGTCGGCAGGCATGGCAGGCTCCACGATGCCGCGGGCGCCGTAGACGTCAACGACATCGCGCGTGTACATGCCCAGCGCAATGCCGCAGGCCCAAGCCGCACCCAGACCGCTCATCTCGTCGTTGCTCGCAATGCGGATGGGCGAGCCGACCAGGTCGCTCTCAAACTGCATCAGGTACGCGTCGCGCGTGGGACCGCCGTCAACACGAAGCTCGGCCAGTGCCGCGCCCGAATCCTCGACCATCGCATCGATCACGTCGAAGATCTGATAGGCGATCGACTCGTCGGCGGCCTTTACGAACTCCGCACGGCCCGTGGTGCGCGTCATGCCAAAGACGCAGCCCTCGGCATCGCTCGCCCAGTGCGGCGCGCCCAGGCCAGTGAACGCCGGCACAAAGTAGACGCGGCTCGCCGGATTGGCGGCGTAGCACAGGTCGGTGACTTCCTCGGGATTGTTGATGAGCTCCAGGTCGTCGCGCAGCCACGTCTTGACGGCGCCGGCGTAGCTCACGTTGCCCTCGAGAACATACTCGGTCACACCGTCCATACGCCACGCAAGCGAGCTCGAAAGCCCGTGCGAGCTGGCGACAAACTCGTCGCCGACGTTCATCATGACCGAGCTGCCGGTGCCATAGGTCGCCTTGGCCATGCCGCGGCTATGGCAGCCCTGGGCAAACAAGGCGGCATGGCTGTCGCCGAGCACGCCGTGGATGGGCACGGGCGCCGGCAAAAAGCCGCCCAGGTCCGTTGTACCGAACAGGCCATCGGAATCGGTCACCTGCGGCAGGCACGCCGGATTGACACCAAAGGCCTCGCACACCGGCTCGCTCCAGCAGCCACGGCGCAGGTCAAAAAGCTGCGTGCGGCTGGCATTGGACCAGTCGCAGCGGAACTCCGCGCCGCCCGTGAGCGTCCAGACCACCCAGGCATCGATGGTGCCCAGGCACAGCTCGCCCGCCGCCGCGGCCTCGGCAGCCGCGGGAACGTTCGCGAGGATCCAGGCCATCTTGCCCGCCGGATAGTAGGGCGAGAGCACCAGACCCGTCGTGTCACGCACCAGCTCGGCCACGCCTTCGCGCGCAGCCAGCTCGTCGCACAGCTCGCGGGCGCGGGCGCACTGCCACACCACGGCATCGCACAGCGGCTCGCCCGTCGTGCGGCTCCAGGCAACGGTGGTCTCGCGCTGGTTGGAAATGCCAACGCCGGCGATGTCTGCCGGATCGACCCCGGTCTCCTCCACCACGGTGCGTGCCACAGCCAGCACGTTGGCGGCGATCTCGGCCGGGTCGTGGCTCACCCAGCCGGCCTCGTTGACAATCTGGCGATGTGAGCGGTCGGCGCGATGGATCAGATGGCCGCCCTCGTCCACCAGCAGCGCCTTAGTACCCTGTGTGGACTGATCGATTCCGATGATGTATTTGCTCATGTACTCTCCTGTCTCCCCCGTCGATTCAAAACTAAAACCCGACGGACAAGGAGCGAGTGGCCGACCGGCTCATGAGAGCGCAGCCGGCCTGCTCAGAATTCAACCTAAAAGGATTGGTGCAAACCTGTCCCCGATGCACCAATTACTCTGCGGGAAGGACCTCGGCGACCGTCTTGGCGATTCCCTCGCCCGTCAGGCCGTAGTGCGCGAAGACCTCGGGGCTCGTGCCGGTGATGACCGGCGCATCGGGCAGGGAGAGGCACTTGACCGGACGCGGGCAGTGCTCACCCACGACCCGCGCGACCATGGAACCCAGGCCGCCGAAGGGACTGTGCTCCTCGACGGTCACGACGGCGCGCGTGGCACCGGCGGCCTCGATCACGGCCTCGGCATCGAGCGGTTTGACGCAGTACATATCGAGCACCGTCGCCGAGATGCCCTGCTCGGCCAGCAGATCGGCGGCGTCCACGGCGTGGCGGACCATCTCACCGGTAGCGACGATCGTCACATCGGTGCCGCGGCGCACCCAGGTGGCGCGATCCATCTGGAACGGGCACTCGTCCTCAGTGTACACGTCCTCCACCGGGTTGCGGCCCACGCGGATGTAGGCCGGCTTGTTGTCGGCGACCAGGGCACGCACGAGCTCGGCGGTCTGGAAGCGATCGCTCGGCAGATACACGCGCATGTTGGGAATCGCGCTCATGGCGGCGATATCCTGCGCGGAGTGATGGCTCATGCCTAAGGCGCCGTAGGACACGCCGCCCGAGATGCCGATGAGCTTGACGTTGGTGTTGGAGTACGAAACGTCGACCTTGCACTGTTCATACGAGCGCGTGGTCACAAAGGACGCCGGCGAGGCGGCCCAGGCCTTCTTGCCGCACGAGGCCATGCCGGCGGCGATGCTCACCAGGTCCTGCTCGGCAATGCCGACCTCAACGGACTGCTGGGGATACTGGTCAAAGAACGGCGTGAGCGATGCAGAGCCGCGGGAGTCGGAGCACAGGACGACGATGTCTTTATCGGTTGCGGCGGCCTCGAGCAGCGTGTCGCAGATAGCCTTGCGGTTGGCGATCTTGTTAGCCATTGATGGCCTCCTTATGGGCAGCGAAATCGGCGATGATCTGGGCATATTCCTCATCGTTGGGCAGGTGATGATGCCAGGCGGCCTTGTCCTCCATAACCGGCGAGCCGTAGCCCTTCACTGTGTTGAGGATGATGACCGTGGGCTTACCCTTGGTCTCGGCGGCCAGCGTCAGCGCGGCGTCGATGGCCTGGACGTCGTTGCCCGGAATGGACAGCACGTTCCAACCGAAGGCGGCCCAGCGCTCCTCCTGCGAATCCTGCTTCATGACGTCCTCGGTGCTGCCGCTGATCTGCAGGCGGTTGCGGTCCACGAGCGCGCACAGGTTATCGAGCTGGTAGTTGCCGCCGCTCATGGCGCCCTCCCAGACCGAGCCCTCGGCAAGCTCGCCGTCGCCCATGATGGTGTAGACGCGGTAGTCGCGGCCATCCATCTTGCCGGCAAGCGCCATCCCGACGGCCACGGGCAGGCCATGACCCAGCGAGCCCGAGTTCATCTCGATGCCCTTGAGCTTGTTGTTGGGGTGGCCGATGTAGGGGCTGCCGAACTTAGAGAAGCGGGCCTTGACGTCGTCGAGGTCCAGATAGCCCTCGTGGCAGAGCACCGCGTAGTAGGCCTCCATGGCGTGGCCCTTGGAGAGTACGAAGCGATCGCGGTTGGGATCGTCGACGGTCTCGGGAGAAATGTTGAGGTGGTTGGCATAGAGGGTCATCAGCGCATCGATGACCGACATGTCGCCGCCGATGTGCCCGCCAGCGCCAGCCATGATGATATCGACGCAATCGCGTCGAAGGTCCCAACGCAGGGACTCAAGCTCTTCGATAGTTGCCATTTCTACTCTCCTCGCAGGTAAGCTTTGACGTCTTCTTCGATGGGGTCGTACAGGTCGGGGACAATGCCGATGTACTTGCACGCCTCGTAGAGCACCGGCACCACGTTGGCGTGAATGGCGACGCAGTGGTGGATGTAGGGACCCTCGACGATCTTGGCCTCGAGGCGCTTGAGGTTGTCGACCTCGACCCACAGGTAGGTGCCCATGCCGGCCGGGCCGTCGATGCCGCGGGCGTTGCCCAGCAGCAGCGAGTACTCGCCGTTGTCGCCGTCAAAGCGGGCAAGGGTGAGGTCGCCGTGCTTGGCCTCGGCCGTCAGCGCGCCGGGGTGATCGAAGGCCAGCGGATAGGTGAGCTTGGGCTTGACGGCCGCGCAGCTGCAGGGCCAGGGGCCGCAGTGCTGCAGCAGCTCGCCGTTCTCGTTATCGGGATGACGCACGGTCCAGTCGGCGAACATGCCGCGGTGACGGCCCAGGTCGGCGGCCTCGACCATCAGCGCGGTGATAGCGCCATGGATGTCGGTCTCGCAGACGATGGGGATGCCCATCTCGTTGAGGATTGCGTTGGCGGCGCAGGGCATAATGCCCAACTCGTCCTGCAGGGCGTTCCAGCACTGGATGGCGCCGGCGTTGCAGCCGTACTTCTCGACCAGGCGCTTCATGGCAATGGCGAGTCCTGCGACCGCAGGAACCTTGTCTTCGGGGATGCAGATCTCAAAGCTGTCGTTGATGTGGGCAAGCATGGCGGCCATGGCCTGCTCGTCGGCCTGGGCGTCGCGCACAGCCTGGACAAGTTCGGTCATGGGGATAGGCGAAAGCTGGATGTTGAACTTCTCGAGCAGCTCGCCCTCGTTGCACATGGTCGACCAGAAGTCGAACGGACGGGTGGCCATCTGCAGGATGCGGGTGTGCTTGAAGGTCTTGACCACGTTGCAAACGGCCAAAAAGTCCCAAACGCCGCGCTCGAACTCGGGGTCGGTCAGGCGGCAGTTGGTCATGTAGGTGAAGGGAACCTGGAAGCGGCGCAGGACCTTGCCGGTGGCGAACAGGCCGCACTGGCTATCGCGCAGGCGTGTGCCGTCGGGCTCGGGGCGCTCGTCGCGCGGACCCCACAGCAGTACGGGTAGACCGAGCTCGCGGGCAAGGCGAGCGCAAACGTACTCGGTGCCAAAGTTGGCGTGGCACAGCATAATGCCATCGACGCCCTCGGCGCGGAATTTCTTGACGATGGGCTCGATATGGCTGTCGTCGAACAGCAGGCCCTCTTCATTGATGTCGTCGATATCCACGATGTCGACGCCGATCTCGCGCAGGCGATCAGCCGTCAGGCCGCGATACTTGATTGCGTCCGGCGCGCTAAAGATACTGCGGCGCGTGGGCACAAAGCCGAGCTTGATCTTGTCCATGTACGTCCTCCCCTAATCACATGTTCAGTAAACAGACGCATGTTTCGTTTTGTTCTGTTTACTAAATGTTTTACTCTACTGTTTAGAAGTTTAACGCGAAATACCCGTAGACGGTAGAGAAATCAGCCTAAACGGTATGTAAACAAACTGAACATACAAGGGCATCAAAAAGAGGGCCCAAAGGACCCTCTCTTAGTAGCGTTATGTATGGCTGCCTTAGCGAGCTTTGCCTCCCTACGGCCCAGCGTTGCCTTTGCCTAGATCTCACGCACGCTTTGGCGCTCGACAAAATAGGTCGACACGGCCGTCTTGCAGGTATAGCTCTTGGGATTGCGGATGTTGCCCACCAGGCGGCGCACCGCGATCTCGCCCACCTCGTGCTTGGGAACGTGCACCGTGGTGAGCGGCGGATTGGAGAAGGCGCCCAAAGACAGATCGTCAAAGCCGATGATTGAGACATCCTCGGGGACACGTATGCCGTGCTCGTTCAGCGCGCGCATGGCGCCTACGGCGAGCACGTCGTTTTCGGCAAAGAAAGCCGTCGGCAGGTCGTCGCGCGAGACGCTGTCGAGCCATGCGCCCATGTCGCGATAAGCACCTTCGAGCGTGGTGCCCAATGTGACGCGCCATGTCGGGTTGGCCTCAAGGTCCGCATCCTCAAGCGCTTGGCGATAGCCGCGCTCGCGATCCTTAAAGTTGCGGATGCGAAGGTCGCCTGCCAGATAGCCGATTTGCTTGTGACCCTTCTCGATAAGGTAGTCCACGGCGCGCAGCACCGAGTCGGTGTTGGCAATGACTACGGCATCGAAGTACTGACGATCGCTCCAGCCATCGAGCACGATCAAGTGGGCGGCAGCGTTGGCGAACAAGGCATAGTCTTCCTCACCCAGCTCGGTACCCATCAGCACGATGGCGGCCGACGGGTCGGCGATCAGGCCCTCGACCTGCGGGCGCACGGCGTCCAGGTCGCTAAAGTCGAGCGAGACAAAGCTCGTGCTCATGCCGTGGCGACGCGCCTGGCGCTCCACGCCCTCGATGACCGCGGGGTGGAAGGTGCTCTCGTCCAGGATGGCGCCCGTCTTGCGCGCGAGCACAAACTGGATGCTCTCGAGCTGCGTCGACTGCTGATAGCCGAGCGACTGCGCGCACTCCAGGATGACCTTGGCGGTCTCCTCGCTCACGCTGCGCTTGCGGTTAAGCGCGTTGGACACGGTCGCAGGCGAAAAACCGGTGATGCGGCTGATTTCGCGAACACTTGCTTTGGCCATTGTTCCCCCTAGTAGCGGTCGCGGTCGAGCATCGTGGCCTGACCGCCCCGTGACTCGACAACTAAACGACCGCAAATTCAATCTAAACAGAATAGTAAATGTTTAATAGCTAGTTTAGCCTGTTGTCAAGCGAAGCGACGCGACTATTCCCCCAACGGGCACATTTGCTCGGTAGCTAAAAAAGCCCCGTCCCAAATTGACTACTTGGGGCGGGGCGTGAAAAACATTTAGCCCAGGACGCGGGCCATACGCGCCTTGAACTCGGACAGGAAGCGTGGGGCGTCCACGGTGAGCGCCACGAGCGCGCTCTTATCTGGATCGGACAGACGGTGCTCGTCGCAGATGGTGCGGCCGCGATACTCGCCCAGTAGGTCGACGCGCAGGTTACAGCCGAGTGCGCCCACGAGCGTGGGGTCAATCGCCACGGCGACGGCAAGCGGATCGTGCAGCGCGCAGCCACCCAGGTAGGGGGCGTTCATCTCGTACGAGCTAATGTAGTGCTCCACCATGCTCGCAAATGCGCAGCCCGCCATGGTGCCCGAGCCCGTCCAGCCGGCAATGTCGCGACGCGTGAGCACCACGCGATGCGTCACATCCAGACCCACCATAGTGAGCTTGCGGCCCGAACGCAGCACGGCATCGGCCGCCTCGGGATCACTTGCCATGTTGGCCTCGGCGCCCGCGCTCACGTTTCCGGGCACGGTGAGCGCACCGCCCATCACGACCACGCGGCCGATAGACATTATCGCCGCCGCATCGCGCTCCAGGGCAAGTGCCAGGTTGGAGAGCGGACCGGTCGCCACGTAGATCAGATCGGGGCCATAAGTGCGCGCGGCATCAATCAGGTAATCGACCGCCGCGTTACCGTCGGCCGACGTCGCCCCCACCGGCTCGTATGGCGACGCGGGCACGCTCGCCCCGCCAATGCCGTTCTTGCCGTGAATGAGCGTGGTGGACGCCGGCGGTGTATAGGGCTCAGTCGCCTTAATGGGGCGATCGGCGCCCAGGTACACCGGAACCTCGGGGCGACCCAGCAGATCGAGCACCGCCAGGCAGTTGTGCGCCGATTGCTCGACGCGCACGTTGCCAAAGCACGTGGTGATGCCCACGAGCTCCACCTCGGGGCTCGCGATGGCATAGGCCAGCGCCATCGCATCGTCCACACCCATATCCAGATCAAGGATCAGCTTCTTGGTTGCCATTGTTCTACTCCGCTTCTCCGTCTTTATCGTTTAACCAAACCAATGTTCAACTTCGGCACGCGTGGGAATCGATTGCTGAGCGCCCAGGCGCGACACCGTCACCGCCGAGGCGCGAGCACCCGCGGCCATGCACTCAAAGAGCGGCAAGCCCTCTAGGCGAGCCGCCGCCAACGCGCCGATAAACGTATCGCCGGCCGCCGTGGTGTCGACCACCGAGCTCGAAAGCGCCGGCATGCGCAGCAGCTCGCCGTCATCACCGAGCGTAACCGAGCCGGCACCGCCCAGCGTAATGACCGCGGCGCCAGCGCCTTTGCCGAGCAGGGCATTAAGCGCTTCGACACAACTCGCGTCATCTGCGGGCAGAATGCCCGTCAACGCCTGGCATTCGGTCTCGTTGGGGCAGACCAGGTCGACTGCGGGCCACGCACCCGCCGGCAGGGCGCAGGCCGGTGCGGGGTTAAAGACCGTATAGAACCCCAGCCTGTGGGCGCAAGAGAGCGCTGCGGCCGTCGCCGCAAGGTCACATTCGCCCTGGGCGATAAAGACGCTTCCGGCAGCCGGGGCAATCTCTCTGGCGCCTCCGTCGAGCCCATCGGCCACCAGGCGCCTCAGCGCACAGGCCACATCATCGCCTGCAAGCGCATGGTTGGCACCCGGCGACAGCACGATGCGGTTGTCGCTCTCACAGCGAATGATGGTCGCCGTGCCCGTCTCCACGTCGTCGCGCCGCGCCACGAACTCAACGCCCACGCCGGCATCCTGAAGCCCCGCCACCAGCGCATCGCCAAACGCATCGCGCCCGACCGCGCCGATCATGCACGTGTGCGCACCCATGCGCGCGGCGGCGACGGCCTGGTTAGCGCCCTTGCCACCAGCATTGGTGATAAAACCGCCGCCACCGACGGTCTCGCCCGCGCGCGGCATGCGCTCGCACGCCACCGAAAGGTCCATGTTCATACTGCCGAACACCGCAACAATGCCGTTGTCTGCCATGGAAACCTCCTCGTCTGCAGGCCTTACGCCCACCGTCGGCGTCGATCGCGCGCTCTCGCACCCCTATAACTTTAGTTCACTTTGATGTGAACGCACCCTTGAGGTTGCGCCAGCAGCAAGCATTCACAGGAGCAGGCAGCTACAATGAATATGTGCCGATTATTCTCGTCATTGGATGATGTTTTATGGAGCAATTCCCACAATCGAGCCCACGCGGCCCGCGCCGCGCGCCTGATAACCAGGCGCCGCACGAACGCCCGCACGCCGACCGCCGCACCGGCGAGTCGCGACGCGGCCCGAGCCCGCATCGAACGCCCACCAACAAGGGTGCCTATGCAGCCAAGACCAACACCGGCGCCACACGCTCGTCCGCTACCGACCAGCAGGCGACCGCTCGCCCCAAATCTCGCTACATTCCTGCGCTCGACGGTCTGCGTACGCTCGCCGTCGTCGCGGTGGCGCTCTATCACCTCAACCTCACGTGGGCTCAGGGCGGCCTGCTCGGCGTCACGATCTTCTTTGTGCTTTCGGGCTATCTGATCACGCGCTTGCTGCTCAACGAAGTCGCTAGGACCGGCCGCATCGACCTTAAGAGCTTCTGGATTCGCCGCATCCGTCGCCTGGTCCCTGCCGTGGTAACGGTAGTGTTCGTGACCTGCGCGCTGTGCACCATCTTTAACCACGTGATGCTCACCAAGATGCGCCCCGACATCCTACCGTCGCTGCTGTTCTTCAACAACTGGTGGCAGATTGCCCAAAACGTCTCGTACTTCAATGCCCTGGGCGACCCCTCGCCGCTCACGCACTTTTGGTCGCTTGCCATCGAGGAACAGTTCTACCTGATTTGGCCGCCACTGCTGTTTGCCATGGTATCCATGCATGTGAGCAAGCCCAACACGCGCCGCGTGGTTCTGGGCCTTGCCGCGGCATCTGCCCTCGCCATGATGGTGCTTTACAACCCTGCCGCCGACCCCAGCCGCGTGTACTACGGCACCGACACCCGCGTGTTCTCGCTGCTGCTGGGCGCCTGGATGGCCTTTATCCCCGATCGCGACCTGGCGCCGGTGCGTCTCGCACATCGTTTGGGGCTCAATCGCCTGGCTGGCGCCGCCAAGCACGGCAAGAACGCCGAGGGCAAGTCTGGCGAGAAGGCCGACGAAGCAGCCGAGACCGCTCCGGCACAGCCGAGCGCCCTCGTGCGCTTTTGGTCCTCGCCCGCATCCATCGATGTGTTGGGCGTCGTGGGTCTGGTTGGCCTTGCCGCCATGGTCGCGCTCACCAACGGCTACACCGCGTTCCAGTATCGCGGCGGCACGCTGTTATGCTCCATCCTCACGCTCATGGTTATTGCGGCATGCGTGCAGCCCCAGGGAATGGTTGCCCGCGCGCTGTCAGCCGAGCCGCTCGTGTGGGTCGGCAAGCGCTCGTACAGCATCTACCTGTGGCACTATCCGCTGCTGTTGCTCATGAACCCGGTCGCCAACATCAACGATACGCCCTGGTGGCAGTACATTT
The DNA here is from genome assembly GCF_003471985.1 of Collinsella sp. AM15-2. Lineage (NCBI taxonomy): Bacteria > Bacillati > Actinomycetota > Coriobacteriia > Coriobacteriales > Coriobacteriaceae > Collinsella > Collinsella sp. AM15-2. The sequence goes on from NZ_QRKO01000031.1 coordinate 13,246, forward strand.
TGCAGGTGCTGCTGGTGGTCGCCGTAGCCGAGTGCTCCTATCGCTTTATCGAAACGCCGTTTAGGAAGGGCGCCTTCGGCCGCACCGTCGCCGAATTCCGCGATGGCACCACCACGCCCGCCAACTGGGCTCGCGCGCACGTCCCTGTCTGCGCGGCCTGCGCTGTCGTGTTGGTCGTTGCACTGGGCGGCCTGATTTTTGTGCCCGAGACGTCTGCGCTGAGCGGCGAGGGCGCCGAAGTTCTGAACAAGGAAGCCAAAAACACCGCGCCCACCGACCAGCAGGCGGCCGACGACACCGACAAGGACAACGACGGCTTCCCCGATGGCTCCTACGACCTGTTGATGATCGGTGACTCCGTGTCGCTGCGCGCCGTTGATTCCTTTGACGGCGTGTTCCCGCACAGCCATATCGATGCCGAAAAGGGCCGCCAGTTTGATGCTGGCCGCGCGACATTTGAGGGCTATATCCAGCAGAACCTTGCCGGCAAGATCGTGGTCTTTGCCCTGGGCACCAACGGTTTGGTAACGGACGCCCAGGTCGACGCGATCATGGCCGACGCCGGCGAGCAGCGCATTGTCGTGTTTGTAAACACGCGTAGCCCGCAGCCGTGGGTCGGGTCCACGAACCAGGCCATCGCCAACGCCGCCACGCGCTACAAGAATGTACGCGTTGTCGACTGGTACGGGTACAGCGCCAACCGCAACGACCTGTTCGACGGCGACGGCACGCACCTGTCGACCACCGGCGTGACCGAATACCTCAACCTGATCCACGATGCGGTCAAGAAAGACCTGCCCGTGCACCCCGAGGACCACGTCAACGATCCGCAGCCGGCAGCCGTCAAATCCGCCGCCGACGCACTCGTCAATGCCCTCGCCTACAAACCACACAAGCTGGGCACCGACAAGTAACACGCGGCCAAATCTGCTTCCACCCGCAGGGGGCGTCGGCCGTGGCCGACGCCCCCTGCGGCAGTTAGGGACGCTCCTTTTGCACCGGCACCTTGAGGCACTTCTGGCGCAGCCAATGAAGACCTCTAGAGATGAATTTCAAGCCGCTCCGCCGCTCCAGGCATCGTTTCCGCGCCTCGCGCCTGCCCCAAACGGTAGCGCGCAGAGATGTGGTGTAAGAGGCGGGGAATGCCCCGCC
>NZ_QRKO01000032.1:0-12567 GCF_003471985.1 Collinsella sp. AM15-2
TGCGGATGAATGTGGGAGGTGTTCGGATAAAGTCGATAATCAAGGCAGTCCCTATTTCACCGCAACGTATGATGGGGAATTTTGGATGCTGGGTATAATCGTCGTATTGCATTGAAATGTGGCGAAAGGAGTGGCAATGTCTCGGTATTGCGCCTCGTGCGGCAAGCTTCTTGAAGATAATGCCAAGTTCTGCACCTCGTGCGGTGCACCCGTTGAGCAAACAGCCGCGAGCGATAGCCAGCCCGCTTTTGAGCAGACCGGCTCCCTTGATACGCCGCAAGCCAAGGCGGACGACCCCCTCGCCTATAGCCCCGACCCCGCCGCAAGGACCGAAGCCGTCGAGACCACGCAGCGCATACCCGTCGCGAGCGGCTCGCCCCAACAGCAGCCGGCTCCCGCATACGCGCCCGCTTCGCCACAGACCCCCGCTCCCAAAAAGAGCGGCACCGGGCCGCTTATCGCCGTTATCGTTGTGCTGGTGGCGATCATCATCGCCCTGGTCATCTTCTTTGCGATCAGACCGTTCGACAACGCCGCCACGCAGACGACTGCCGAGGTAGCTAAGCTGCACCATGACGTCGACGACGATGACCTAAAGCCTCTCGGCAATCCCAACAGCCTGTACGACGATGATGACGATGACGACGAGGATGGCGGCGAAGCAACGCTCTCTGAGCAGAACCTCTACCGTCGCCTGAGCGAATACTACGACCTGCTCGAAGATCTCGACAGCCAGGTCCGTGGCTGCGCGCAGAACTTCAACGGCAACTATCTGGAAGAGGATCGAACCACCCGTCAAAATCTCGCCGACGTCGCCGAGCGCACGGAGGACACCATCGAGCAGTATTACGACATCGTCGAGGACCTGGACGTCCCGACGAGCTCCAAAAACTACAGCTCCTGGAAGGACATCATCGCCCTGTACGACGACCTGGATCACCGCATTGACGCAATCTGTGATGCCTGGGAGATCAGTCTGAAATACGCCAAGCCTGCGGACCACAAGAATGAGATCGTGGCGCCGCTGTCGCGCGACAACGTGGCGGGCACCAATGACAATAAGTACCGCCTAGACTTTGAGGAGCGTTATCCCGGCGCCAAGCCTGTCGAGGTGAACTAGCGCTTTGTCGTTCCCGAGCCGGCAGTTAGGGACGTTCCTAAACTGCCGGCAGAAAAAGAACGTCCCTAACTGCCGGTCAAAAAAACGAGCGAGGATCGCGGGGTCCTCGCTCGTTTTTTTGGGCAATGTTTCGACTGCGCCGTTACTTGTCGGCGGCCTTCTTGGCCGTCGTCTTCTTGGTGGTCGACTTCTTGGCAGTCGACTTTTTCGCCGTCGAAGTCTTCTTCGCAGCGGTCGTCTTCTTTGCCGTGCTCGCCTTGGTTGTGGTCTTGCGGCCGCGGGCGGGCTTCTTCTCCTTGGTCGGGCAGTCCATGTTGACGCAGATACGCCACGGACCGCGCGCCGTGTTGACCACCACGATGGGGGCGCCGCACTCGGGACAGGTCTCGCCCGTCGCCTCGAGCTTGCCACGCGCCGGCAGCGGATAGCTCACGCCGCAGTCATCGTAGTTGGTGCAGCGGATAAAGCGCTTGCCGCTCTTCTCGCTCTTGTGCGCGATCAGGTCGCCATGGCGTCCGGCCTCGGCACACACCTTGCACTCGCCCACCTTAAGGTCGGGCTCGTAGTTGGTGGGGCACGTCGGGTTCACGCAGATCTCGAAAGCCTTCTGGCGGAACGGCTGACACTTAATGCGCGGCGCACCGCATTCGGGGCACACGGCGGCCTCGCCCTCGAGCGGGCTCACCTTGACGCCGCTCGGCACCGGATAGGTCACGTCGCAGTCGGGCCAGCCCATGCAGCCGATAAAGCTGCCGCGGGTCTTGGCGCTCGTCTTCATAACCAGGTCCTTGCCGCACTTGGGGCAGGCGCCCACGCGCGCATCGGCCGTGACGGCGTCGCTGATGGCGTCGCCCAGCTCCTGCGTGTGCTTGAGCAGCTCGTCGAGCACGCCGGCCAGCAGCGCGCGCGAGTGCGTCACGACATGCTCTTCGGTGTCCTCGCCGCGCTCCACACGGGTCATGTCGCCGTCGAGCTCGCTGGTCATATCGGGGCTCGTGATGCGCGGGGCAAACTGCGTCAGCGCGTCGATGATGGCGATGCCCAGCTGGCTCGGCTCCACGGGATCGTTTTTGAGGTAGCGCACGGCGTACAGGCGCTCGATGATGCTCGCGCGCGTGGACTTGGTGCCCAGGCCGCGCTTTTCCATCTCCTGCACGAGCTTGCCCTGGCTGTAGCGCGCGGGCGGCTCGGTCTGCTTGGCCTCGAGCTTAATGTCGAACACGTCGACCGTGTCGCCCTGCTCCAGCGGAGGCATCTGCTCGTCGCGCTTGAGTCCGTACGGGTACGCCTCGCGGAAACCCGGGGTCACGAGCACATCGCCCGAAGCCACGAACGGCTCACCGTTCACATCGAGCTCGAGCTTGGTGTTCTCGATAGTCGCGGGACCCATGAGCGTCGCCAGGAAGCGACGGGCGATGAGGTCGTAGAGCTTGCGCTGGCCGCCATCGAGCGTGGACGGATCGCCTTCGCCCGTGGGGTAGATGGGCGGGTGGTCGGTGGTCTCGACTTTGCCGCGCGTGGGCTTCATGGGGCCGGCGAGTACCTTTTTGCACACGGGCGCCAGCGCCGGGTTGATCTTTGCCAGGTCGCTCACCACGGCGCCCAGATCGAGCGTCGCAGGGTACACGGTGTTGTCGACACGCGGATAGCTGATGAGGCCCGCCATGTAGAGGGACTCGGCGATGCGCATGGTACGTGCAGGTGAGATGCCCTCGGCCGCGGCGGCAGCCTGCAGCGAGGTCGTCGCAAACGGGGTGGGCGGCTGCTGCTTGCGGGAGCGCTTGGTCACCGCGGCGACGGTTGCCGTCGTAGCGCCGTCGACGTGGCCGTACGCCGTCTCGGCAGCATCCTTGTCGGTAAAACGTGCCGTCTTGTGCGCAATCTTAAAGCGGTCATCCTCGGCAGCACCCTGAGCGGCACCCATGCCGCGAATCTGCCAATAGTCCTCGGGCACAAACGCCATGCGCTCGCGCTCGCGCTCGACCACCAGGGCAAGCGTCGGCGTCTGCACGCGGCCGGCGGAGCGCACGTTGCCAAAGCCGCCAAACTTGGCGAGCGTCAGGTAGCGCGTGAGCACCGCACCCCAAATGAGGTCGATGTGCTGGCGGCTCTCGCCGGCGTCGGCCAGATTCTGGTCGAGCGAGACAAGATTATCGAAGGCCTGCGTAATCTCGGCCTTGGTAAACGAAGAATACTGGGCGCGGGCGACCGGCAAGTCGGGCGCAACCTCGCGCACCTTGTTGAGGGCGTCCGAACCGATCAGTTCGCCCTCGCGGTCGAAGTCCGTGGCGATAATGACGCTGTCGGACTTCTTGGCAAGGTTCTTGAGCGAGCGGATGAGCTCCTTCTCGGCCGGCAGCTTAATGACGGGCGCCCAGGTGAGGTAAGGCAGGCTCTCGAGCTTCCAGCCCTTGATGGAGATACCATCGGCAAGAAACGGCTTGCGCTTGGTGTCGTAGGGCGGACGTGCCAGGCCATCGGGCATATCGGCCGGCAGCATCTCGCCGTCCTCGGTGACCGAATACCAGCCCAGCTTTTTATCGAACAGCACGCTGTCGCAAAAATCGGGCGCAAGGATGTGACCGGCAAGGCCGATCGTCACGCACTCCTCGCCCTTCCACTCAAAACGGTAGATGGCGGTGTTGTACACCTTGTCCTTTTTGGGCTTGCCCGTGGACAGACGCTCGGCAATCTGACGCGCGGCGTCGTTTTTCTCGGCGATGATGAGCTTCAAAAGAGGCTCCTATCTCGTATCTCTGCGGCTACGCCCGCCCGTATGGCGGCCGACTTACGCCCTTGCTTGCTCAATCTGCCCGATGAGCCAATCGCACCAGGCATCCATGCCCTCGCCCTTGCGCGCGCTCACGGCAAACCGCGGCGCCTGCGGATTGAGGTCATCGAGTGTCTTAGTATACCTATCCATGTCAAAATCGAAAGCCGGAGCCACGTCGACCTTGTTGAGCAGCTGCGCGCCGGCGTGCTGGAAGATGCCCGGGTACTTGATGGGCTTGTCGTCGCCCTCGGGCACCGAGAGAATCATGATGGACAGGTTCTCGCCCAGGTCAAAGTCGACCGGGCAGACCAGGTTACCCACGTTTTCGATAAAGATGACGTCGATGTTCTCCAGACCCACAGCCTGGTCGAAGGCATCGACGGCCTCCATGATCATGTTGCCCTCGAGGTGGCACAGGCCGCCCGTGTTGATCTGGATGGCGGACATGCCGGCTTCCTTCATGGTGATGGCGTCGACATCCGAGGCGATATCGCCCTCGATGACGGCGCAACGCAGGCCGGCTTTGTCACGCAGGCGCTCGTTGGTGCCCAGAATCGTAGTGGTCTTACCCGAGCCGGGGCTCGACAGCACGTTGATCACGTAGGTGTTCGTCTGCTCAAATCGCTGACGCAGCTGATCTGCCAGGCGCTCGTTGCGCGACAGAATCGGCGATGCAATATCAATCGTTTTCTCGGCCATACTTAGCGCTCCTTACTTTGGCCCCTTTATACCCCATCACCAGATGGCTAGCGGGCTAATCGTCGGGGGTTTCGATTTCGATACTTGCGATATCGAGCTCGCGGCCGTGCAGTAGGCGCACGTTGGCACCACCACACTGGGGACAGCGACAGTGGAAGCGATCGTGGTCGAAAACCTCGCCGCAGTCCAGACACTCGCTTTGTGGATGGACCTCCTCCACGGCAAGCTCGCAGCCGCGCGTGAGCGGATCCTCGTCGCGAAACGTCTCCCACGCAAAGTCGAGCGCCTCGCGCACAACTTCGGTCATATCCCCGATACGCAGCGTTACCAAAACGGCGCGCGAGGCCCCCGCCCCACGCGCCGCGCGAATCACTGTATCGAGTATGCCGTTGACAATGCCAACCTCGTGCATACCGATTTACTCCTCGTCGTCCTCGTCGTCCGAGAACAGGTCCAGACGGCTCACGAACAGGCCCTCCTTGCCCTCGCGCGCGGTAATGACCACGCGAGCGATGGCGAGCGAAATCTCGTAGAGCGAGAGCAGGGCGCCATACATGAGACCCAGCGTAACGGGCGAGCCGTCGGGCGTAATCACAGCCGAGCCCACAAGCAGGCCAACGTATACATAACGCCAGGCACTGCGGAAAGCAGCGTAGGACACGATGTGGAAGACGGACAGGTAGAAGATGATGAGCGGCAGCTCAAACGCCACACCAAAGCCGATCATAAAGAGCAGCTCCATGTTGACGTAGTTCTCCAGATCGGGCAGCGCCGTGGCGACGGCCGAGGTCTCGCCGATGAGCCACTCAAAGCCTGCCGGGATAATGATGAAGTAGCAGAAGATGGCACCCAGGAAGAACAGCACCGTCGAGGCGAGCACCGTGGGCACGACCCATTTGCGCTCGTTGGGACGCAGTGCCGGCAGGAAAAATGCCAGAATCTGCCAGATGATCATGGGCGTGCACATGACCACGGCCATCTTGATGGCCAGCGAGAAGCGCAGTCCAAAGCCGCCGAGCGTGGTGGTGATGTAGAACTTACCGTCCGGCACAAAGGAGCGGATGGGGTCTTCCAGGATGTCGAGCACCACGGGCGTGGCGAAATACAGCACGATGGCGGCGGCAAACACCGACACGACCACGATGGTCAGGCGGCGACGGAGCTCGCCCAGGTGATCGAAGAGCGGCATGCGCGCAGGTCCGATAGGCATTACTCATCGCCTCCCTTCGGGGCGTCGGCGGCAACGGCGTCGTCCTCGGCCTCGAGCTCGCGAGCGAGCTGGTCGACGACGGCCTTGCGCTTGCGGGGACGACGGGCGTAGAGGTCAGCCGTCGTGGGCTCTGCCGGCTCGGGCTCGGGCTCCGGCTCTGCAGCAGGCTCGGGCTCGACGACAGGCTTGGCGGCAGCGGCAGGCTCGGCGCTCTCGGCCTCGGACTCCTCAGCAGCACCCTCGCCCTCAGCAGCACCCTCGCTTGCAGCCTTCTCGGCAGCAAGGCGGGCACGGCGCTCGGCGAAGGTCTCCTTCTTTGCTGGCGCAGCCGTCTCGGCGGCTTCCTCGTCCGCATCGGAATCGTCGTCGGTCGCAGCGGCCTTCTTGGGCTTGACCGGCGCCGACGCGGCCTCGCTTACCGGATCGATAATCTCGGACTGAACAACGGCCGTCATCTTTTCCTGCGTCTCGCGGAACTGACGGATGGCACGGCCGATCGTGCGGCCCATCTGCGGGAGCTTATCCGGGCCAAACAGCAAAAAGCCGAAGACCACGATGATCGCGAGCTCACCCTCTCCAATACCAAACACACATACCTCCAAGGCTCGATGTGAGTCGAGCCCGCACCGCGCCATTCGGCCGGAACTCGTCTATTCATTCGGTCAAGTATAGCGCCCGGACGCCAAAACGTCCGAGCGCATCACAAACATATGCCAAACGGCACGCCCTTTTGGGGGCCAAGATTATGCAGCGGTGATCGAAATCTCCTGGTCGACACCCAACAGCTGAACCACGCGCATCACCGGAGGCTGCACATTGGTGCAGCTAAAGCGCTTACCGTGGTCGACCGCGTGGTGCGCGGCGCCCACGAGCACGCCAATGCCCGTCGAATCGATGTAGCTCACCTGGGCAAAATCGAGCTCAACGGCCTCAGTGGGCTGCTCGAGCGCCAGGTCGATGGCATTGCGCAGGCTATCGGCGTTAGAAATATCAATCTCGCCGGTGACCTTAATGGTGTAGAGCTCTGGCGTGGGGTTGGTGGAAATACCCAAATCCATGTATACGCTCCTTTACGTATCGAAAGTGCGGATAGTACGGGAAGCCGCGCGTTAGGCGCGCTCGGCACGCGCAAGCTCGGCAGCGACAAGCTTAACGGCCAGCACCAGCACATCGAGCGCAGCCTCCAGGTCCTCGACCGTGGGATAGCTCGGCGCGATGCGGATGTTGGTGTCGCGCGGGTCCTTGCCATAGGGCCAGGTAGCACCGGCCGGTGTGAGCTTGACGCCCAAGTCGGCGCAAAGCGCGGCGACCTTCTGGGCCGAGCCCTCGGGGCCATCGAAGCTCACAAAGTAGCCGCCGCGGGGATGCGTCCAGGTGGCGCAACCCGTGTCGCCCAAGCCCTCGGTGAGTTTGCGCTCGACGGCCTCAAAGCGCGGACGCAGGAACTCGGCGTGCTTTTTCATGTGCTCCTTGACCGCCTCGATGGTGGGAAGGAAGCGCACGTGACGCAGCTGGTTGAGCTTGTCGGCGCTGATGAGGCCGGCCTTCAGGCGCTTGGAGAACTCGGCGATAACCGCGGGGCTCGCACCGATAAAGCCGATGCCGGCGCCCGGGAAGGTGATCTTGGACGTCGAGGCAAAGGCCACCACGCGATCCTCGGTGCCCGCCGCGCGAGCGAGGTCAAAAATGTTTGCGAGCTCGTCGGTCTCGTCGTACAGGTCGTGCACGCAGTAGGCGTTGTCCCAGAAGATGCGGAAATCGGGCGCGGCCGTGGGCATCTCAACCAGGCGGCGCACGGTGTCCTCGCTAAAGGTGATGCCCGTGGGGTTGGAATACTTGGGCACGCACCAGATACCCTTGATGGAATCGTCGGCGGCAACGAGGCGCTCGACCTCGTCCATGTCGGGGCCGTTGTCGGTCATCGCGACGGGGACGTTCTCGATACCCAAGTCGGCGGTGATGCCAAAGTGGCGATCGTAGCCGGGAACGGGGCACAGGAACTTGACCTTCTTGCCGTCGTGCGCGGCCTCGTAGGCGTCCCAGGGCTCGCTGCCGCACGAGCCACAGCGCCAGAACATGCCGGCGATGTCATGCTCGATCAAAAGGCTCGACGAACCCAGCACAAGCGTCTGCTCGGCGGGGCAGCCCAGAAACTCCCCCGCCAGCTTGCGTGCCGAGGGAATGCCCTCAAAGCAGCCGTAGTTGGAACAATCGACGTTGCCGTCGTGCAGATCGGCGTCGGCATTGAGGATATCGAGCATGGGGCGCGAGATGTCCACCTGGGCGGGCGACGGCTTGCCGCGGGCCATGTCAAGCGCCAGGCCCTTGGCCTTGACCTCGGCGACCTCGGCTTTGAGCGCCTCGATGGCGGCATCGAGTTCGGTGGTTTCCATCTTCTGGTAGATCGTCTGCATGGGTGCGACCTTTCGCGAAGCGGTACGTTGCAGTTTGTCTAAGTATAGACCGCCACCGCCGCAACGTTATGAAGCCGTGATAGATTAAGTTCATCGCAATGAATTACGAATCGCCGCGCATGCCGGCGTGGGGCGCCCAAGGAGGCACTATGGAGTACGGATCGTTTCAGGCCGAGGAATTCGGCGACCTGCAGCGCCTGGTCGACGGACTGTTTTACGACCGCCACGCCATCGACCGCCTCGATTTGATCGTACAGGCCGAAATCTTGGACCTGGCGCCCGATCTCATGGAAATCGTCAACCTGCTGCCGCCCGGCTATTACGATCGCCAGTCACTTTGCGACCAGCTCAACTCCGCCTTGGCCGCCCACGGCTGGGGCGCCGTCTACGGAACGGTGGAATAAACCTAGTCATTTAAGAACGTCCCCAATGACTAAAACGCCGCCTGTGATGGTGTTCACAGGCGGCGTTTTCAAACTTGCATGTGCCCTTACTCGTCCTTGGACGCGGGGTGCTTGCAGACCACACTCATGTAGATCATGCCCAGCACCGCGGCGGTAACGGATCCGGCAAGAATGGCGGCCTTTGCGGCCAGAACCTCAAACTGGGCCGTCGGGAAGGCAAGGCCGCTAATGAGGATCGACATGGTAAAGCCGATACCGCCCAGAATGCCCACGCCGGCAATCATGTGCCAGTTGACATTGTGCGGCAGCTCGGAAATCTTGAGTTTAACCAGGGCAAACGTCATGCCAAAGATGCCGATCGGCTTGCCCAGCAGCATGCCAAAGTACACGCCGAGCGTCACCGGGTCGGTGAGCAGCGTGCTCATGTCCACGCCCACCAGGCGAACCTGCGCGTTTACGAACGCAAAGATCGGCAGGATCACAAAGTTGACCGGCGTGGAGATCAGACGCTCCATGCGGATGAGCGGCGGGGTCACGCGGTGCATGACGCGCTCAACCTTGGTGGTCGAGACGGTAAAGTCATGCTGGCCCAGGATGTGCGCCTCGTCGTCGTAGCGGTCATCGAGCAACGGCAGGCACTCGCCCAACCAATCGGTGAGGCTATCGAGTTTGACGCCGCACTTGGCCGGGATGGTAAAGGCCAGGATGACGCCGGCAAGTGTGGCATGTACGCCGCTCTTGAACATGCAGAACCACAACAGCAGACCCAGTACCGAATACGGGGCAAGGCGGTAATGCTGCGTCTTGTTGAGCCACACGAGCGCGCAGGTCACAAGCGCGGCGGCGCCCAACCAAAACGGATTGGGGCTCTGACCGTAGAAGATGGCGATGGCGGCGATGGAGATGAGGTCGTCGGCGATGGCGAGCGTCGAGAAGAACACGCGCACGCCGTTGGGCACGCAGTTGCCCAAAAGCGACAGCACGCCCAGCGCAAAGGCAATATCGGTTGCCATGGGGATAGCCCAACCGTTGTGCGCGCCGGCATGGTTAAAGATCAGATAGATGCAGGCGGGAACGACGACGCCGCCCACGGCCGCCAGCATGGGAAGCATGGCCTGACGCGGATTCTTGAGCTCGCCGACCGTCATCTCGTACTTAAGCTCAATGCCCACGAGCAAAAAGAAGATCGCCATGAGGAAGTCGTTGACGAAAAGCTCAACGGTGAGACCGGCCGTAAGGTTGCCCAGACCCACATACAGCGGGGTCTCCAAAAAGTGATGAATGGCCTCGTAGGCATCGGTGTTGGCACAGATGACGGCGGCGATGGCGGCGATCACCATGACGGCGGCGGAAATCGTGCCGTTCTCGGCAATGCGCTCCCAAATGTCGTGGCGCTCAAAACGCTTGCGCTCACGGGTGTTGAACAGCTGCTCGGTTGCTGCCATGGGCGGCTCCTTTCGCGGGAAGGTTCCCGTCTTAAAAAAGCACGGCCCGCCCAAATGGCGGCGCCGCGCTCCAACGTATTACGCTTGCATCTAGCCTACCCTGCGCGACAAACGCGCAAGCGCGGCCGAAAAGCGGAACCACAGGTTGAACATTATTTGCTCAACGGTGCGAGCGCCCCTGTCCAATAGGGGACGCGGTCCCGCGCACAAAAAACGACCGGAGCGCGGGGCGTCCGCGGTCCGGTCGTCGGTGTTAGGTCAACAAAACCTAGCAGGCGGCCATGATGGGAGCAGCGACCTGCTTCTTGCGGGAAAGGACGCCCGGCATCCAGACGCCGTCGTGCTCGTCAGCGATGCCCAGGCCCTTCTGAGCGGCCTCGGTCTCACCCTCGAGCAGGACCTGCGAGCCCTCCTCCATGATGTCGGTGATGCACAGGACGATGCCGTCGGCACCCTTCTCGGCGGCATAGGCGCGCATGGCCTCGCGGATCTCGTCAATCATGCCAAGCGCACGGCTCTTGTCGACAGTCTCGTACTGGCCGATGAGCAGCTTCTTGCCAGCGGGCTCGAACATCTTGATGTCGTTGCCGACCATCTCGGCTGCAGTGAAGGAGCCGGACGGGCGGGTGAGGAAGACCTCCATGCCAAACTTGACCGGGTCGACGCTCACCTGCTCGCCGAGCTTGGCGGCGACGGCGCGGTCGACATCGGTGGTGGTGGGGCTCTTGAGCATGAGCGTATCGGTCATCATGGCCGAGAGCAGCAGCTTGGCCTGAACGTCGGAAAGCTCAACGCCGAGCACGCCGGCGAGCTTGGTGACGATGGTGCAGCTGGAGCCCCAGGGCAGGCAGATGTAGTGCAGCGGACCGGCAGTCTCGAAGTCGCCGATGCGGTGATGATCGACGACGCCAAAGACCGTGGCGTCCTTAAGGCCGGCGACGGACTGGGCGGACTCGTTGTGGTCGGTGAGGACGACGAGCTGACCGGCCTCGACGGACTCGATCACGCGGGGCTCGGCAATGCCGGCGTCGGCGAGCAGCTTGGCGGACTCGGCCGGAAGCTGGCCCAGCGCGCAGGCCTCGTAGGTGTTGCCGGCATACTCAACCTGGTTGAGCAGCTGGGACAGGACGACGGCGCTCATGATGGCGTCGTTATCGGGGTTCTGGTGACCAAAGACAAGAACGTTTGCCATGGATATCCTCCACTTGATATGTGTACTTGGACGTAGCTATGGTAGCACGCTGACGCCGAACCCTATGAGATGGAAGGGCCGCAGCACAAATTGGGGCAGGCGCTGAGGCAAAGTCTGTCCCCTCTGCACCATGTGGCGCAAACTAACCTGCCCCCTTGCGCCAGCTATTTGCCGGCGGCGCGCAGGGCTACGTAGGCGGCACCGATGATGCCGGCGTCGTTGCCGAGCGAGGCGACCTTAATGGGCGTCTCGCGCGAGGCAGAAAGCACGTACTGCTTAAAGTGCTCGCGGACCTTGTCGAGGTAGACATCGGCCGAGGCGGATGCGCCGCCGCCGATCAGGAACATCTCGGGGTCGACCACGTTGGCGATAAGCGCCAGAGCGCGACCGAGATAGTCGGCCATGGTATCGGCCGCGGCTAGCGCGAGCTTGTCACCCTCGCGACAGGCCTGGAACACGTCCTTGGAATCGGAGGGGCCGGTGAGCTCGATGGGGTCGACGCCCGCCTTCTCGCACTCGGCAAGATAGTTGCTCACCACGCCGGTAGCGCTGGAATACTGCTCCAGGTGGCCATGGCCGCCGCAGCCGCAGGTGCGCTCCTCAGCCGGGTTCAGGCACATGTGGCCAATCTCGCCGCCGGCACCCACAACGCCCGACACCACGTCGCCGTTAACGATAACGCCGCCGCCCACGCCGGTACCGATGGTGACCATCACGACGTTCTGCACGCCCTTGGCAGAGCCGAGCCAGGCCTCGCCCATGGCAGCGGCGTTGGCATCGTTCTCGTACTTAACGACCGCGTCGGGGCAGTGCTCCTGGATGGCGATCTTAAGCTCGGGCAGGTTAATGGCAATGTTGGCCTTGACCTTGGCATCGCCCGACGCCGGGATAGGGCACGGAACAGCCAGGCCAATGCCCGCCACAAAGGCACGCGGAATCTGCGCCTTGGCAACCACCTGGTCGATAGCCTCGGTCACCGCGGCAAAGCCCGCGGCGTCAACGATGGGAGGCGTAGGCACGCTGGCCTTGGCAAGCAGGTTACCGTCTTCGTCGAACAGGCCCTCCTTAACCGAAGTGCCGCCGACGTCAATGCCGATGTAGTACTGCTTAGGTTCCATGGGAGCCCACCTTTCTCGTTTAAACATTGCCAGTATGGTACCGCTCCCAAGGCAAAAACCTGCCAAAAAGGGACAGGTTTGTTTTAGCAGGTTTTATCTGGGGAAACGCAATTGGCCGCTCAACAGACCGCGCAAGACCATCCCCAAAATCAGAACCACCCTTAAAAAGGGTGGTTTGCTCTTAGGGTATAA
>NZ_QRKO01000032.1:12577-13524 GCF_003471985.1 Collinsella sp. AM15-2
ACAAGGCGTCCTACGGCGGAGGAATTGCAGGCATTTATCAGCTAAGTACTTGGACATATGTTGCGTAACACTGCATATTTTGCAAAAAGATAATGCTACAGGGCTTGTGACAGTACTCATATTTGACGTTTTTTGCCCACGACCCCTTATTGTGTGGGCGAATCAGTTGCAAAGCGGGATCCAAAGCGTCCCTCGCAAAATCAGAACCACCCTTAAAAAGGGTGGTTTGCTCTTAGGGTATAACCCACGGGCCCCGGGCTCGCGTCTAAAGGCGCGGGCCCGGACTTCGTCCAGGCCTAGTGCATCTTGACCCGTGGCGCGCCGGTCGAACCGGCGGCATCACCCCCTCTTGAAGGGGTCCTCGTACTCCTTCACGCTCAGCTTGTCCAGCGCGATGTCGTGGGACTCCTGCTCCCTGATGTACTTGGCGATCGTCGCCTCGTTCAGGCCGACGGTGGACACGCAGTGGCCCTCCGCCCAGAACTTCCTGTTGCCGAACTTGTACTTGAGGCTGGCGTGCCTGTCGAATATCATCAGCGAGCTCTTCCCCTTCAGGCAGCCCATGACGCTCGCGACGCCGTACTTCGGCGGGATCGCCAGCAGCACGTGCACGTGGTCGGGCATCAGGCGCCCCTCGATTATCTCGATCCCCTTGTACTCGCACAGCCTCCTGAGGATCTCCCCTATGTCGCTCCTGATTTGGTTGTAGATCACTTTGCGCCTATACTTCGGCGTGAACACGATGTGGTACTTGCACATCCACTTCGTGTGGGAAAGGCTGTAGGCCTTCTGGGCCATGGCGACCACCCCTTCGACTCGAATTCTTGACGGCCTGAACAATCGTCAATATCGGTCGGAGGGGTGGCTTTGTAAAGCCGTTTGTCTCCACCCGCGTAGCGGGTGGTTTAAAGCTGGCCGCTGCGCGGCCAGCAGACTAAAGTCTTGAA
>NZ_QRKO01000033.1:0-13108 GCF_003471985.1 Collinsella sp. AM15-2
GCTGACAATTTCGACTGTAATGGACGTTCTTAAACGACTAGTCAAAAAATGACTACTCATTTAAGTCTGTCCCCAATGAGTGCCCAATGACTAGTAGTAGGCCCACATGGCTTCGACTTCGTTGAGGACCTCTACGACGCCCCAGCGGCGGGCGCTGCGGCTGGCCGAGTTGGGGTCGTAGACGCCAATCTGGTTGGCATCGTCGATGCCGTAGAGCACGATGTAGTGGCCTACGTTGGTAAACGTACCGGGGCGCACTGCGGCGATAACGGGCGCACCCGAGCGAAGTGCTTGGGTAATCGATTCGCAATCGTTATAGAGCTGTGTTCCGTTGAGCCCCAGCTGCCACGCACCGCCTGTCATAAACGACCACTCGGTGGCACCAGTGGGGGCGTAGTTGCCGGCTTCGGCCAGTGCGCATATATCGACCGGCGTCTTATCGGTGTGGCCGGTCTTAAAGATATAGACCATGGTGAGGCAAGTGGGGCCGCAAGCGTTTTCGCGAATAGTGCCACCGGCATAGGGCAGCTCCGACCATGCGGGGTCAATTTGGTAGATGTGGGGCATGGTGCCGGCCTGCCATTGCGAGCGTGGGGTCGAGAACGCAAAGGAGTAACCGGGCGCGACGGGAGCTTTAAGCAGCTTGTCCTCGGCAGTGGGCTCAAGACCGGCTGATCCGTGCGAGATACAGGATCCCAAAAACACAAAGACGAGGCAGGCGGCAATGGAGCAAAGCGCAAGGCGTAGACGGCGGGCCGGAAGTGCGTGGCTTGTGGTGTGCGACGCGGGGCGAGGGGCGGAATTGCCGCGATTGCGTTGAGGTGGCGAAAAGGAGCGCTTAACGTAGTAGTCGGTCTTACGGCGATCGTAGCGGCGTGGCTGCGATGTGTCGGTCTGGCGTTGGCGTGTGCTCGTACTCATGCGGTCTGACTGCTGCACGGTACGGCTTTGTTGCCGCGAAGAAGCCCCGAGCTGCTCTTGGGGGCGCTGCGGGTTGTCGTTGTCGGAGGTGCTTCTGGGCGTTGGCGTGGTGCGGCCGGCAAGGCGCACGCTTTGTGGCCGTTGGTCGCCGTCATTGTATCCATATGCCATTCGAATCACCTTGCCTCATGTGTAACTTGTCTATCCTACATAAAAAGAGGCGCGACACATGGGTATGTGCGCCAAAAGCCTGACAAATGGTATGAACGTTGCCGCGCCGCGCGCCAAGCGTCACGGCAACAGGTATTCAAAAGCAGACAAGATGAAAGCGTCCAAGACGAATGACGTCTTCCGCCGTTCGTCCCAAAAACGGCGCCGCTCGTTTTGCGGTTCTGCCTTCGGTCGAGCCGCAAGCGGCGCTGCTGTGCCAAGGCCGTATTGTAAAGCCACGAAATAAAAGCGCGCGGCAAAACAGACCGTGCAAGGGGTGACGTCAAAGAGGCGTCAATAAGGAAAGGAGGGGAACAATGGCGGACAAGAACGCAGAAGTTGCAGTCGAAGGTAACGGTGGCATGAAGAAAACGCTCTCGCTCTGGAACTTCTTCACCATCGGTTTCGGTGCCATCATCGGTACCGGTTGGGTTCTGCAGGTCGGCGACTGGATGGTCGTGGGCGGCGGTCCCGTTCCCGCTATGATCGCATTCCTCTTGGGTGCAATCTTTCTCGTGCCCGTCGGAGCTGTTTTCGGTGAGCTCACGGCTGCTATCCCCATCTCGGGCGGCATCGTCGAGTATGTCGATCGTAGCTTTGGCCGTACGATGAGCTACATCACCGGCTGGCTCCTGGCCCTGGGCAACGGCATCCTGTGCCCGTGGGAGGCCATCGCCATCTCGACCCTCGTGTCCGAGATGTTCGGCAGCCTGCCCGGCCTTGAGTGGCTGCGAGCCGTCAAGCTCTACACCATCCTGGGCGCCGACGTTTACCTGTTCCCGACGCTGATCGCGCTCGGCTTTGCAACCTACGTCATCTTCCTCAACTTCCGCGGTGCCAGCTCGGCCGCCAAGCTGCAGGCCTTCCTGACCAAGGCCCTGCTCTGCGGCATGCTGCTCGCCATGGGCGTCTCGCTGTTCACCGGCTCGCCGGACAACGCCATGCCCGTGTTCTCCCAGGTCACCGGTGCTGGCGGCGGCAAGCCTGCTACCGAGGGCACCAGCCTGTTCGCAGGCATCGTTTCGGTCCTGGTTCTGACCCCGTTCTTCTACGCCGGCTTCGACACCATTCCTCAGCAGGCTGAGGAAGCAGCCGAGGGCCTCAACTGGAACAAGTTCGGCAAGATCATCTCCCTGGCCCTGCTGGCCGCCGGTGGCTTCTACATGGTCTGCATCTACTCGTTCGGCACCATCCTCGACTGGCATGAGTTTGTTAAGAGCCCGGTTCCCGCGCTTGCCTGCCTCAAGGGCATCAACATGCTCCTGTACCTGGCCATGCTCGTCATCGCCACGCTTGGACCCATGGGCCCGATGAACTCCTTCTACGGCGCCACGAGCCGCATCATGCTCGCCATGGGCCGCAAGGGCCAGCTGCCCGAGAAGTTCGCCGAGGTCGATCCCAAGTCCGGCGCTCCCAAGCTCGCCTGCGTCGTTCTGGGCGTCATCACCGTCGTCGGTCCGTTCCTGGGCAAGAACATGCTCATCCCTCTGACCAACGTGTCGGCTCTCGCCTTCATCTTCTCCTGCGGCATGGTCGCCCTCGCTTGCCTGCGCATGCGCTTCACCGAGCCCGACCTGCCTCGTCCCTACGAGGTGCCCGGCGGCAAGTTTGGCATCTGCCTCGCTGTCGCTGCCTGCGCCGTCATCATCGGCTTGCTCGTGATCCCGTTCTCTCCCGCCTCCCTCAACATGGTGGAGTGGAGCATCGTGATCGGCTGGCTGGCCATTGGCCTGGCCCTCATGGCTTTCACCAATTCCCGCAAAAAGTAACGCCTGGCCGGGGCGGATCGGGTGCGCGGAATCCTCTCTCCCGCGCACCGAACCCGGCGCCACTTGGGTAGCTTTGTGAGGCCTTAACCCAACACGGCCTCGCCCACTATATGGATCCATAAGGAGGAACCATGTCCACTAAGTATGCAATCGTTGGCGGCAAGCTCATCGACGGTACCGGTGCCGAGCCGGTCGAGAACTCCCTCGTTCTCGTCGACGACAACGGCAAGATCGAGTACGCCGGCACTATGCAGGACCTTCCCGAGGGCGTTGAGGTTATCGACGCCGCCGGCAAGACCGTCCTTCCCGGTCTGATCGACACCCACCTGCACTTCTCGGGCAACCTGACCGACGATGACACCGATTGGGTTATGCAGCCGCTCCTCGAGAAGCAGGCCGTCGCCGTCAAGCAGGCCTACGACTGCCTCACCCACGGCCTCACCACCGTCTGCGAGATCGGCCGCTTTGGTATCCAGATTCGCGACTGCATCGACAAGGGCGTCTTTAAGGGCCCGCGCGTTCTGGCCACCGGTCTGGGCTTCTGCCGTGTTGCCGGTCACGGTGACTCCCACCACTGCACCCAGGAGCTCAACAAGGAATCCCACCCCTGGGGCGACCAGGTCGACGGTCCTTGGGATCTGCGCAAGGCCGTCCGTCGTCGCCTGCGCGAGAACCCCGATGCCATCAAGATCTGGGCTACCGGTGGCGGCATCTGGCGCTGGGACTCCGGTCGCGACCAGCACTACTGCTCCGAGGAGATCCAAGCCGTGGTCGAAGAGGCAAAGATGGTCGGCATCCCCGTGTGGAGCCACTGCTACAACAACCACGCCGCTGCCTACGATTCCGTTCGCTTTGGCTGCGAGCAGCTGATTCACGGTTTCGATATCGATGAGCGCACCATGGACCTCATGGCCGAGCAGGGCACCTTCTTCACTCCGACGATCGCCTTCCTGCCCACCTGGTACGCCACCTATCCGCCCGTCTACGTCCCCGAGCTGCACGACAAGTACGAGGGCACCCTGGTCGAGAAGGAGCTGCAGCGCAACTACGACTGCCTGCGCGAGGCCAAGAAGCGCGGCGTCGTCATGACGATCGGTTCCGACTCCTTCTCCTTCGTCACCCCGTACGGCACCTGCTCCATCGAGGAGATGTACGAGTTCGTCGACAAGATCGGCTTCACCCCGGTCGAGACCATCACCTGCGCCACCCTCAACGGTGCCAAGATGTGCCACATCGAGGACGAGACCGGTTCCATCGAGGCCGGCAAGTGCGCCGACCTGCTGGTCGTCAACGGTGATGTCGCCGCCGACATCCACGTGCTCAACACCGACAACATGGACGTCATCATGAAGGACGGCTGGATCGTCGAGGCTGGCACCTTTGGCGAGGCCAACAAATACAGCGCCTAAGATACCGTTTATCGATGGCTGGATGTAAAACACAGTTTTTGATTGCATAATGCAATGGAGAGGGTCGCTTGCGGCCCTCTTTATTGCTATGGGTGCTACGGACAAAAGGGGATGACGGTGGATTTAAACAGGCTGATTCTGGGCAAGAGCTACAACTCTACCAAGGTCTTTCGTACGGCCCAGCATGTGGTCCAGGCCATCCTACTCGGTATTGTCGTTCCGGCGCTTATCCTGCTGCTTATCTGGGATTTAACCGATAATCCCAATCCCGTTCCGGGCGTTGTCGTTATTGCCGGCCTGGTCATGCTGTGCTTCTTTTTCTCGTATGTCTTTGTGGTCCCCGACGACCTCACATCGAGCGCAACCGACCGTACGCTCGCCATCGCATCAAAAATATTCGCCTATACGTCGCGCGGTCTTACGCCCGAAGCGGCCCTGGGCGCCTCTAAAATCATCCTGTCCGAGACCATCGCCTCTGCCATCTGCTTTACCGACGGCAAGCAGGTGCTGGCAAGCTGGGGCGAGGACTCGGCAAAGTGCCCTGCCGGCACCCCGGTCGTGCTCAAGACCACGCTCAGTGTGATTGAGACGGGCGAGCAGAGCGTGTTTTCGCGTGACACCTCCAATGAGACGGGTGGCTATTTTCCCCGCCTGCGCGCCGGTATTGTCGCACCGCTTACCGTGCGCGGGCATTGCGTGGGTACGCTCGAGCTGTACTATCCCCGCCTGAGCAGCATCGATATGCGCCAGACGGCGTTGGCCTCGGGCTTTGCCGATCTCATTTCCACGCAGCTCGCCAGCTTTGAGCTCGAGCGCCAGGACGAGCTTACGGCCCGCGTGGAGCTGCGCGCCCTGCAGTCGCAGGTCGACCCGCATTTTCTGTTCAATACCATCAGCACTATCGTGTCGCTCGTGCGAACCGAGCCCGACAAGGCGCGATCGCTGCTGATCGACTTTTCCAATTACTATCGTCAGACGCTTTCTGACTCCGATACGCTCACCACGCTCGAGCATGAGGTGGAACAGGGCACTCGTTATATCAATCTTATGCAGGCCCGGTATGGCGACGGCCGTCTGCGCGTTTCGGTCGACATCGACTTTGAGGTGCGCGACAGCATGGTGCCGCCGTTTATCTTGCAGCCGCTGCTCGAAAACTGCATCAAGCATGCCCAGCGCGAGACCGAGCCGCTTTCTATTCGTGTTGGGGCTTTTGAGACCGATGACGGCTTGGAGATCATCGTCGAGGATGACGGTATCGGTATGAGCGAAGAAGTCTGCGCGCATCTGTTTGAGCAGCATCGCCGAGAGGAGCCCGAGAGCATTACCGCCGACGGCTCCATCAAGCGAGGCTGCGGCCTGGCGCTCTTCAACGTGCTTCAGCGCATCCATTTCTTTTACGGGGAAGATTCCGGCATGCGCGTGAAGTCCCAGGAGGGCGTGGGAACGCAGGTCATCGTCGAGCTGAACGGCGAGCCGCATGAGCCGGCGCCGATGACGGTGTAGCACGCGGTTGGATTGAGAGAAAAAGAGGGGAAGCGCATATGTCCGAGGGATGGAACATCTTGGTGGTTGATGACGAGCCTCCTATTAGGGCTGAGCTACGCTATCTGTTGGAAAAGGATACGCGTGTGGGTCAGATTGCCGAGGCGGGCAATGTCACCGAAGCCGTGGAGTCGATTCTGTCGAACAAGCCCGACGTGCTGTTTTTAGACATTACCATGCCCGGTCGCTCGGGAATTGAGCTTGCCGAGACGCTGCAGAACCTAAAGACGCCGCCGGTGGTTGTGTTTGTGACGGCGTTTGCCGAGTATGCGGCTGATGCCTATAACCTCGATGCCGTCGATTATGTCGTCAAGCCGGTCGAGGACGCACGCCTGTCAAAGGCACTCGACAAGATCGAGGTAGCCTTGGGTGTCCGTCGTGTTATCCACGCTCCGCGCCAGCCTTTGCGTCTGACGGTGGACCGCGGGGGCAAAAAGGTGTTCATTCCTGCCGCAGACGTCTGCTACTTTGAGGCGCGCGCCGATTTTTGCAACGCCATCTGCGCCGAGGGAACGTACCTGATCAATGAGTCGATCTCTTCGCTCGAGCGTCGCTTGGACTCCGAGGGCTTTATTCGCGTTCATCGCAGCTACCTGGTCAATTTGGAAGACGTGCACAATGTTGAGATTGGCTCCACGGGGTTGATGGAGCTCAGGCTTGACCGCGTGAACTCGACGGTACCGGTGTCCCGCCGTCGCGCTGCCGAGGTTAAAGCACACTTGGGGCTTGCGTAGACGGTCTGCGTGCTGTCGTTTACCATCGCAGGTTTGGCATGGGCGCGCGGTGGGCATAATGGGTGGCATCGAATGAAATCGAAAGGATCATTATGCCCGCGCTTATCACCCATCATCTGTTTGGCGAGGAAAGCATCGACCGTCTTCCGCAGGGCGTCATAACGTCCGATGAAGAGCGCATTGCCTTTATCTTGGGCAACCAAGGCCCCGACCCGTTTTTCTTTCACATTCTGACACCGCGTGTTTCCGACTGCACGCTGCTGGCGCAGGTCATGCATCGGTCGCGCATGTCTCGCCAGTTCGCGTGCCTGCGCGACGGCGTGTCGCATCTGCTGCCGCGCGACGCCAGCTTGGGTCGTGCCTTTGCGCTGGGCCTGCTGTCTCATTACGTGCTCGACCGCAACGCCCATCCCTTTGTCTATGAGCAGCAGTTTGGCATCGTGGAGTCCGATTCAGAGCTTGAGGATTCGAGCAGTCAGGTCCATGCCGTGATCGAGAGCGACCTGGATGTACTGATGCTGCAGCTTAAACGCGATGGCGCTACGGTCGACGATTACCCGCCGGCGGGCGAGATCGTCACCACCGATCGCATCAATCGCGTGGCCGGCGTGCTGATGAGCTATGTTGCCGGACGCGTGTACGGCATTGACATTCCGGCGGGGGAGTACGGTGCTGCCGTTGCCAATATGCAGCGACTTTACCGCGCGATTGAGCCGGCCGGCTCCGCAAAGACGCGCGCGATCTCGCTGGTTGAGGGCTTGGTGCACGACTACTCGCTGCTCGACGGCCTTGCCCATCGCGTGACGACTGAGCTGCCCGAGCGCACCGGTAACCTGGGCCATCTGACATGGAAGAATCCTTTTACCGACGAGGTCTCGAACGAGAGTTTCCCCGAGGTCTTTGATCGCGCGCTGGTCGATTACGAGTGCACGGTCGCACGTTTTATCGAGACCGGCGACATGGACGCCGTGACCGGCCACATCAACTACAGCGGTCGCGTGCTCGAAGCCGATGAGGAGTTCGACCGCGAGGAATAGGGCCCGTGAGTGCCCCTTTGCCGAATCCTTACCGGCGGTTCTGGACAATTGGGGTACGATGAACTAACTGCATATCGGGCGAATACGAAGGGTCCCTGTCCATGAAATACACCAAGCTCGAGCGTAACTGGGTTATGTATGATGTGGGCAATTCGGCCCTCGTGCTGCTCAATACCTCGGTGGTGCCCATTTACTTTAACGCCATCAATACCGGCGCTTCCTCGGCCGACCTGGTGGTCGCCTGGGGCAATGCGCAGACGATCGCCTCGCTGGTCATCGCCATGCTCATGCCCATTCTGGGCGCACTTGCCGACTACGCCGGCAACAAGATCAAGTTCTTCTTGGGCTTCTTCCTCACGGGCCTGGTGCTTTGCCTGGCGCAGGCTATCCCAATGTCCGCCATGGCATTTTTGACCGTGTACGTGCTGTGCACCATCGGCCTTAACTCTTCTATGACGTTCTACGACGCCATGCTGCCCGACATTACCACCGACGAGCGCATGGACGCCGTGTCCAGCTCGGGCTATGCCTGGGGCTACATCGGTTCCACCGTGCCGTTCGTCATCTGCCTGGCGCTCATCATGGGTGGCCCCGCTCTTGGCGTCCCCACCATGCTGGCAACGCGTCTGTCGTTTATCATCACTGGTGCCTGGTGGCTCATCTTTACCCTGCCGCTCATTCGCACCTATAAGCAAAAGTACGGTCGCGAGCGCAAGCCCGAAGACACCATCGGCCACATCGTGGGCGGTGTGTTCTCCGAGGTCGGACACACCATGCGCGAGATCGCTCACAACAAGACCGTGCTGGTCTACATGATCGCGTTCTTCTTCTATATCGACGGTGTGCACACGGTCATTTCCATGGCCACCAGTTACGGATCGGCCTTGGGCATCGATTCGACGCAGCTGGTGCTGGCGCTGCTCGTTACGCAGTTCGTGGCCTTTCCGTCCGCCATCATCTACGGCAAGCTCGCCGGACGCGTGGGCACGCTCAACATGATCTTGGTGGCAGTCGCCGCCTATATGGGCATCGTGCTCTTTGCCGCGTTCTTCCTAAAGACCGCCTTTGAGTTTTGGGTGCTTGCCATTTTGGTCGGCCTGTTCCAGGGCGGCGTGCAGGCGCTCAGCCGTAGCTACTTTGGCCGCATTATTCCCAAGGAAAAGTCCAACGAGTACTACGGCTTCTTTGACATCTTTGGTCGTTATGCAAGCGTTATGGGCACCTTCCTGGTGTCGGTTGTCACCTCGCTGACCGGCAACCCCTCGCTGGGCGTCCTGTCTATCGGCGTGCTGCTGGTGGTGGGCTTTATGCTGCTGGTCCGCTTGTCCCGCATGACTCGGGCGGCAGAGCATGCCGCATAGGAGCGAGCGGCTATTGTGCCTGTCCACGGTACTCTTTTGGGGTTATCCGCAATAAACATTGCGACTTGCGAGCAATGATTTGCCCAAGTGGGTATGATGGAATCAGCTAGGTCGCGGGGCGTCGCCTGTGTTTGGCGGCGTCCCGTTTTTGTGTTGCAGGGAGGGTAAGGCATGAACGCCACGGTCGTGATTCCAACGTATTGGGCGGGCGATGACGCTCGCGCAAACGCCCCTGGCACCTATGACCATTCGACACGACTCAACGCCGATAATCCCGAACTCGACCGCTGCCTGGCCTCGCTTGAACAGGTGCGCGACATCCCGCGCATCATCCTTTTGGTGGTCTGTCCCGTTTCTGCTACAGCCGATGTGTCGCTGCGCGTGCACGAGATTGTCGACGCGCATCCCACGCTCAAGGTCACCGTTGTCACCAACACCCAGGCCTCGCGCATCGCAGACCGGGTTGCTCAGATCGCGCCTAAGGGTTCGGGCGAGTGCGTGAGCCTGCGAGGCTACGGTGCCATCCGCAACATGGGGCTAGCTTGTGCCGCTGTGCTGGGGCATGACGCGGTTATCTTTTTGGATGACGATGAGACTGTCATCGATGCCGACTTTATGAAGCGCGCGACCTACGCGCTGGGTCAGCAGACGCGTCAGGGCCTGCCGATCTTGGTCAAGAGCGGCTATTTCTACGATCGCGACGGCTCGCCGCTGGCTCCCACGGACAAGGCGGGCATCTGCCATCGTTGGTGGACCAAGCGCATCGAGTTCAACCGTTGGATGAAAAAGGCGCTCTCGGGCACCCGCATCTCGCGCTCCAACTACGTGTGCGGCGGCCTGATGGCCCTGCACGCCCGCGCCTTTACGCGTGTGGCCTTTGACCCGTTTATCACCCGCGGCGAGGACTTGGATTACCTCTTTAACATGCGTATGTTTGGCTACGACGTGTGGTTTGATAACGAGTGGACCGTGCGCCATCTGCCTCCGGAGTCCGAAAAGCGCTCACCGCGTTTTATGCAGGATGTATACCGTTGGTACTACGAACGGGCCAAGTTGACGTTCGCCGCGCATCAAAAGGAGCTCATCCCCGTTACGGCGGCATCGCTCATGCCCTACCCGGGCCCGTGGATTTCGCGCGAGCTCGACGACCGCGTGCGCAAGACCGCTATGGTCCGCAGCGTGTTTACCCGCGAGCATGAGGGCTACCTGCG
This sequence comes from Collinsella sp. AM15-2, assembly GCF_003471985.1. NCBI lineage: Bacteria > Bacillati > Actinomycetota > Coriobacteriia > Coriobacteriales > Coriobacteriaceae > Collinsella > Collinsella sp. AM15-2. The sequence goes on from NZ_QRKO01000033.1 coordinate 10,195, forward strand.
CATCTGGCGCCATGGTATCGACGAGGCAAAGGCCTATGCGCGCCAAAACGCTGCAAGCTATCTGCGTTTCCAGAGCTTTTGGCCCAAGATCATGGACGGGCTTTGGCGTGACGCACAACTGATCAGTATTCTGGAGGGGGCCGAATGATCGACCGCCGCGCCCAGCGCGATAGTTCAATATCAATCTTTCGCATCATTGCCGTCGCCTGCGCCATTTGCGTGCTGGTGTACTTTATTTTCGCCTTGGTGACCGGTATCGAGCCGATCGCCACGGTGATTGCCTGCGCGCTGCTGTGCATCTTTCTGTGCATCTTTATCTTTTTGACGCTCAATCCCGATTCGGTGCGCTCCCAGTACACCGAGGAGACGCTCTCGGTGGCCTCGGCCATGCTCGAGGACATTAAGGGCGGTCTGACGCAGGAGTCGGCGCGTTTGGTGTGCCGGCGCATTTTGCCCGAGACGCGCGCCATGACGGTGGCCATCACCGACGAGGACAACGTGCTTGCCTGCGCGGGCGAGTTTGAGGAAAAACTGCTGCCCGATACTCCCATCCACACGCTTGCCACACGCTACGTTATCGAACATGGCATCGTGCAGTCGTTCAACCGTATGGTGGATGTCGTGGGCTCGGACGGCTCGCACAACCAAGTCCCCGCCGGCATTATCGCCCCCATCAAGGTGGGCGATCGTACCGTCGGTACGCTCAAGTTCTACTACAAGACCCCGCGCGCCGTCGACCGTACCCAGTACGCGCTTGCCTCGGGCTTTGCCGAGATCTTGTCCACACAGCTCGCCATCCACGAGCTCGAGGTGCAAAAGGAGCTCACGGCGCGCGCCGAGGTGCGTGCGCTGCAGGCGCAGATTAACCCGCACTTCCTGTTCAACACGCTGAACACCATTGCATCGTTTACGCGCACCGACCCGCTGCGGGCCCGCGAACTGCTTCGTGAGTTCTCATCGTTCTATCGTGCCACGCTCGACAACTCGGGATCGCTTATTCCGGTCTCGCGCGAGGTCGCACAGACCAAGCGCTACCTTACCTTTGAGAAGGCCCGCTTTGGCGAGGACCGCGTGCTTGCGACGTTCGATGTGTCCGAGGACGTGGAAGATACGCTGGTGCCGGCGTTCGTGATCCAGCCGATTGTCGAGAACGCCGTACGTCATGGTATGGGCGATGACGACGCCCTGAGGATCGACGTGACCGTTCACCAAGACGGCGAGGATGCAATCTTGATTGCCGTGGCCGATAATGGCGTGGGCATGGATGAGGGTACCGCCGCCAGACTGTTTGACGAGCGCTCTGCCCGTCCCGACGCCAGCTCTCCCCAGGGTGGCGGCGCCGGTGTGGCCATGCACAATATTTCGGAGCGCATCCATCGCTTTTATGGGCCGCACTCCTATACGCGTGTCGAATCGGCGCCGGGCAAGGGCACCAAAGTGCTCCTTCATCTTGATTTGTCAGAGAGCATCTTTGACATTCAAGAGTAAAATAAAAGGCTACGGGCTCAACGTCATGCGACGGATGCCCGGCGTAGTTAGTTGACGAAAGGTTTTATCCCTATGCTGCGTGCGATGATTGTGGATGATGAGGCGCCGGCTCGCTCGGAGCTTCGCTTCCTGCTCGAGCAAACGGGCAAGATCGGCACGATCACGGAGGCGTCGAGCGTCCGCTCCGCCATCGAGATGCTTATGGAAAGTCGCGTGGATGTCGTGTTTCTCGATATCTCGATGCCCGGTGCCTCGGGCCTGCAACTTGCCGAGGCGCTGCATAAGCTCAAAAATCCGCCGGCGATCGTGTTTGTGACTGCGTATAGTGACCATGCGGTCGAGGCATTCGACGTGGATGCCGTCGATTATCTGATGAAGCCGGTTGAGGAAGCTCGGTTGGATCGCGCGATCGAGAAGGTCATGCAACGCGCCAAGCCGGTTACGGACAGCAAGGTGACCATCGAGCGTATCCCGGTGGAAAAGGGCGGCCGCAAGGTGCTCATTCCCGTGGACGACATTCGCTTTATCATGGCCAAGGACGATTACTCCTGCATCTATACCGTCGATGATCGTTTTTTGTCGACGACCTCGCTGGCGCAGTTTGAGGCCAAGCTCTGCGACTTTGGCTTCTTCCGTGTTCACCGCCGCTATATCGTCAACTTGGCGTGCGTTACGGACGTCGAGACGGTGCCCTCGGGCGCCATCCAGCTGGGCATTACGGGCGTCGACGAACGCGTGCCGGTTTCGCGCCGCCGCGTCGTGCCGCTCAAGAAGGCCTTGAGTCTCTAGCGCACTGGCCCCGCAGCCCTGTAGACCCATCGTCTGCGGAGCCGTGGGGCCTTTTTTGTATGTATCTGCCGAATCGTTTTTTGCGGAAGGGATCCCATGAACAGTGCAAGCGCCAAGCGTATCGACATCATCTCGGACACCCACGGCTATTTATCGCCTGCGCTCTTGGATGAGCTTGAGGGCGCAGACCTGATCATCCACGCCGGCGACCTCACGTCAGAGATGGACTACGAGCACCTATGCACCATCGCCCCCGTGCGGGCCGTACTGGGCAACAACGATTACTACCGCGACTACGGCCCCGATGTAGACCGTCTTGCGCTCTTTACCTACGAAGGCCTCAAATTCGCCGTAGCCCACTACCGCGAAGACCTTCCGGTGGGATCCGTAGACGTAGCCATCAACGGTCACACCCACGTAACCAAAGAAGCCCAAGTGGGCCGCTGCCTAGTCCTCAACCCGGGCAGCGCCAGCTATCCCAGAGGCACCCGAGGCCCCACTATGGCCAGAATGCTCGTCAAAGACGGCAAGATCCTAAGCACCAAGTTTATTGACTTGGACTAACCGCAACAAAAACGGGGGATGCAGATTGAACTGCACCCCAAAACTTGGACGGCTTAAATAAGAACTACGCCGC
>NZ_QRKO01000034.1:0-10966 GCF_003471985.1 Collinsella sp. AM15-2
GAGAGCACTTAATGTGCTCTCCGTGCGAGCAGGACTGTCCGAGCAGGCGACCAAAGCCCCCGGCGCGCCCGGTCGCCCTTGCAGTTAGGCATTCAGCTTGACGATCGGCGCAAAGCCCTTCATTAGCTTTTTGGTCTGGCCGGTCTTTTCGAATTGGACCTCGATCATGTCTCCGGCGACCGAGATCACGGTACCCGTGCCAAAGGTCTTATGACTCACGGTATCGCCCGCGGCAAAATCCTGCGATGCGCTCGCGCGATCGACCTTGCGCTCCACCGTCGGCGACACCTTGGACGACGGCTTTTTGGCTCGCGGCGCGCCCGAGCCAAAGGTCGAGGCAACGCGGCCGGCGTCGGGCGAAACCCCACGATGGCGCTCGGTGCCATAAGTGCTGCCGCCAAAGAAGTCGTCAAAGCTCGACCCGCCGCGCGAGCCGGAGCCGCCGGTCGAGCGCGTATGCGAACCAAACACCTTGCCGCCATACATATCCGAGCCCATGCCCGAGCCAAAGGTGCCGTGACGGTCGCCGCGCTTTTCCCAGCCCGTGCCCTCAAAACCGGCAGAACCGATGCCGCTAAACTCGATGTCCTCAAACGGAATCTCGTTGAGGAAGCGGGAGCGCGGGTTGGCAGAGGTCGAGCCGTAGGTGCGACGCGTGGCCGCATAGGTCAGGAACAGGCGCTTACGGGCACGCGTGATGGCAACGTAGGCCAGGCGACGCTCCTCCTCGAGCTTGCCCGGATCATCGCTGCCGCCAAAGTCATGCACGTGTGGGAAGATGCCCTCCTCCATACCGGCCACGAACACCGCGGGGAACTCCAGGCCCTTGGCGGAGTGGATGGTCATCATGGTGATGGCATGCGTCTCGCCGGCCAGAGAATCCAAGTCGGAGCGCAGGGCCAACCACTCCATGAGCGCAGGCAGGGCCTTGCAGGTGAGCGGGCCGTAGGTGCGCTCGATCTCGTCGGCATGCACGGCGCCCGCCGGCAGCTCAGTCGGCACGGCATACGCGTTGCCCGCGATGGCAGCAGCCAGGGCATCCTGCGGCGAGAGCGCCGGGGCGGCTAGGCTATCGAGCGGATTGGAACCTGCAGCATCACGCGCGCCAACGAGCGCCTCAAACGAAGACGCGGGCGCGGACGGTCCCGGCTCGGGCACGGGCGCACTCACCACGACGGGCTCGGACTCGGCGCCGGCAGGCACGTCGGCAACACCGGCCGCGCGCAGCTCCTCTAAGCTCTCGAGCGTACCCTCGATATCCTCGTGCGTCTCCTCAAATTCGGCGGCCACGCCCAGGAATTCCTGGATGTTCTCGGCGCGGCTCTCGGACTCCATGGTGCCCTCGGCGCGGAAGGCCTGCAGCAGCCCCGTCTTGTCAACAATCATCTCGACAACGTCCTTGAGCTCGCCGTCCATGCGGCGGCCCTCGCGCACCAGCGACACAAAGCTCGACAGGCCATTGCGGACCTTGGCGCTAAACATGCCCGTCTCGGCGCACGCGATCTCGCAGGCTTGGAAGAACGAGCAACGGTTGTCGCGCGTCAGCTGCTCAATCTTTTGGATCGAGGTGGAGCCGATGCCGCGACGCGGCGTGTTGATGACGCGCTTGACGCTCATCTCGTCGGCCGGGTTCACGATCATCTTGAGGTAGGCCATGACGTCGCGGATCTCGGCGCGGTCGAAGAATCGCGTGCCGCCGACAATCTTGTAGGGCACGCCCGCGCGCAGGAACATATCTTCGAGAATACGCGACTGGGCGTTGGTGCGGTAGAACACAGCGATGTCGTCGTAGCTCGTGCCCTTGGCATGCAGCTTTTCGATCTCGCCGGCAATCCAGCGGCCCTCGTCGCGCTCATCGCTTGCCTGGAAGGCCTGGATCTTCTCGCCGTCGCCCTCGGCCGTAAACAGGCGCTTTTCTTTACGCTGCGAGTTGTGACGCACCACGGCGTTGGCGGCGCTCAGGATATGACCCGTGGAGCGGTAGTTCTGCTCCAGCTTGACGGTCTTGCAGTTTTTAAAGTCCTTCTCAAAGTCCAGGATATTGGTGATGTCGGCGCCACGCCAGCTATAAATGGACTGGTCGTCGTCGCCCACGACCATAAGGTTTTGGTACTTGGCGGCCAGCAGGTTGGCGATCTCGTACTGGACGTGGTTGGTGTCCTGATACTCGTCGACGCTAATATAGCGGAAGCGCTCCTGGTACTTGTCGAGCACCTCGGGGCGGGTGCGCAGCAACTCGAGCGCGCGCACGAGCAGGTCGTCAAAGTCCATCGCGTTGGCGGCACGCAGGCGGCGCTCCAGCTCCAGGTAGACCTGCGCGGCCTTTTTGTCGTTGGGGCTATCGGCGCTCTTGAGCATGTCCTCGGGCCCAATCATGGCGTTTTTGGCCGAGCTGATCTTGCTGCGGATCATGTTGAGGGGGAACTGCTTTTGCTCAATGCCGAGCGCCTGCATAATGTCACGCACCATGCGCTTTGAGTCATCGTCGTCATAGATGGTGAACTGACCGGTGTAGCCCAGCAGGTCGGCGTCCTCGCGCAGCATGCGCACGCACATGGCGTGGAAGGTGCACACCCACATGCCGCGGGTGCCACTGGGGATGAGTGCTGCCAGACGCTCGCGCATCTCGGCCGCGGCCTTGTTGGTAAACGTGATGGCCAGGACCTGCCAGGGCTTAACGCCCAGGTCGCCAAGCATATGCGCGATGCGGAAGGTCAGGACGCGGGTCTTGCCCGAGCCAGCACCGGCAAGGACCAGCAGTGGGCCCTCAGTGGTCAGGACCGCCTCGCGCTGGGCGGGGTTCAGGCTATCGATATCTACGAGCGGCTTGGCGGGCTTGGGCGCCGGAGCCGGGGCGTCGTAGATGTCGAGCGGAACGAGCTCGGGTTCCGGCGCGGCGGGGACGGTGTACGCATCGAGCGGCACGGGCTCCGGCGCGGGCGACACGGGCGCGGCAGTGTTCTTTTCCCAGGGCAGGGACTGGGTCATGGGCGACTCCTCATCTGACGGACGGCGCGCCTGCGGGCAGCGCCATAGTTTGAGCCGTATCAGTATACCGAGCCGCGCGGACTCCGACGCAAATCACACCACGACTCCGTGCGCCACCATCGGACCCACCCCATCGCCCAAAAAAGAGGGCAGCATAGACCTTTTGGTCATGCCGCCCTCGTTGAATGACAAGTTGTCGCTCTGGCCGCCGCGCAGCGTCAACCAAGTTACAGGCCGAGCATAGGCTCCAGAACGAAGAAGTACGCGAGCACCACGATGCCCAGGATGATGCGGTAGACGCCGAAGCACTTGAAGTCGTGACGGCGAACGAAGCCCATAAGCCACTTGATGGCAATGAGCGACACCACAAAGGCGACGACGCAGCCCACGCCCAAGATGGCGATCTCGTTGGTGCCGAACGTGCCGCCCTTGATGAAGTACTTGACCAGCTTGAGCGCACTCGCGCCAAACATGACAGGGATGGCCAGGAAGAACGTGAACTTAGACGCCACCGAGCGCGTGCAGCCCAAAAGCAGGCCGCCGATGATGGTAGAACCGGAGCGAGACGTACCAGGCACCAGCGAAAGCACCTGGAAGCAGCCGATACCCAGCGCAGTCTTCCAGCTTAGATCCTCGAGCGTGGCGATGGAACCAAAGTCCAGATTCTCGTCATCGTCCTCATCCTCAGCGGTAGCCGTGGCGGGCGCCGCAAAGTGCGCACCGGCGGGACGTCCACCCGACACCACAGCACGCGAACCAAACGAACCGGCAACGGCCATTTCCTCGCGCTTGCTCGCGCGCCAGTTCTCGATCACGATAAACAGCACGCCGTACACAATGAGCGCCAGCGCCACGACGGGAGCATTGTAGAAATGCTCCTCCATCCAGTCGTTGAGCGGCAGGCCGATCGCCGCCGCAGGAATGCAACCGAGCACAATCTTGCCCCACAGCACCCAGGTGTCGTGACGGCCCTCCTTGCCCTTGCTGGGCGAGAACGGATTGAGCTCATGGAAGAACAGCACACAGACGGCCAAAATGGCGCCAAGCTGAATCACGACCAGGAACATGTTCCAGAACGTCTCGCTCACGTTCATCTTGACGAACTCGTCCACCAAGATCATGTGACCGGTCGACGAAACGGGCAGCCATTCGGTGATGCCCTCGACCAGGCCCATGAAGGCAGATTTTAAAAGCTCGATGATATCCAAAGGGACCCCCTCGTTAGACACCCGCCGGTAGATGTTCTGCGGACGATGCGGGCGATGTCCCATTATCAACCGTTGGCGGTGCGACCGCGCCTACCCTTACCAAAAAACTCGCCCGTTCACAGAATTGCGAGCAGTTAAACCGAAATCCTTGGGTATAACTGTAACAAGATAAAGTGTCCGGCGGTCAACGCACCCGCGCCCGCCCGACGCACGAGCCCCGCGCCCGTGCGATAGACCAAGGAGGAAACCATGAACGAGGGTTACACCAAGGTATTTGTTTCACTCGACGGTACTGAGCAGCAGGATTTTGTGCTCGCACGCGCCATCAAGGTCGCCGCGAACAACGGCGCCAAGCTGATTATCGGCCACGTTATCGATTCCACGGCGCTCGAGAGCGCCGGCTCCTATCCGGTCGATTTGGTCAACGGTCTGGAGGAGGCCTTTAAGAACTCCATCGAAAAGCAGCTCGAAGAGGCCAAGGCCAATCCCGATATTCCCGAGGTCGAGGTCATGATACGTGCCGGTCGTATTCGCGAGACGCTCAAAGACGAGATGCTCGACGTGGTCAAGCCCGACCTGGTGCTCTGCGGCGCTCGCGGCCTGTCCTCGATCAAGTATGCGCTTCTGGGTTCGATTTCGACGTTCCTGCTGCGCAATACCGACTGCGACATTTTGGTCGTAAAGTAGCGTTGCTCCCACCGGCCGCGGGGCCTGCGGGGTTTCCACGGGCACGTCCTCGCCGCGTTGCGGCTGCGGGATGTGCCCTTAGGAAACCCCTCCCGGCCTCGCGGCCTTCGCAGCCTTACTTCAGCGAGTTGGCTGATAAAAGATGGCGTGCCGCCCCGTTGGGGGCGGCACGTTTTGTTTGGGCTGCACGTTTTTGTTTTGGGAGATCCATTTGAGCCTCATAGTTATGTTCACGTTCGGGAACATAACGCCAGTTGCCTTAGCTAAGTTCACGTTCGGGAACATAGCCGTCCGTAGCGCAAGACGGCCCGGCTACTCAAAGTATTGAAACTTGTTCGTCGAGAAGGCGAACGTTACGACAAAGCCTTCGCCGGAGTCGGATGCCGCCGTGACGTCGATGCCCATCTTGGAGCATAGGCGCGCCACCAGGTAGAGGCCGATGCCCGTTGCGCGCTTGGTGGTGCGGCCGTTGTCGCCGGTAAAGCCCTTCTCGAACACGCGCGGCAGGTCTGCCGCACACACGCCGCAGCCGTTGTCCGCAACGGTGAGCTCGATGCGCTCGCTCGCCAGGCCCTCGTCCAGTAACGCGCCCGAAAACACGATCTTCGCGCCGTCCTCGCGCGCATATTTAATGCTGTTCTGAATGAGCTGGCCCAGGATAAACTCGAGCCATTTTTCGTCGGTAAAGACCTCGAAGTCGAGGTTCTCGCACACCGGAGCCACGTGCGCCGCAATGAGCTCGCGCGCGTTGGCCTTAATCGCACCCGTCACCAAGGTCTTAAGGTCCCAGCGGCGAATCAGGTAGTCGCGCTCCACGACTTCCGAGCGCGCGTAGTACAGCGCCTGGTCGATATAGCGTTCCACGCGAGCCAACTCGCGACCCAGGTCATCGACACGTGTTGGGTCATCTGCGCCGCCGTCGAGGTTTTCCAGAATCAGGTGAGCCGCCGCCAGGGGCAGCTTGGCCTCGTGGACCCAGCTCTCGATATAGTCGCGATAGTCTTCGGTCTGACGCCGGCCCTCGGCAACCTCGTCGCAGGCGGCTTTGCCCACCCGGCACAGGACCTCGTACTCGAGCTCGCCCTCGGCATAGGTTGGGCATTGCACCATCTCCTGCACCCATGCGGGACTCTCGAGCTCCTCTGCCGCGCGCTCCAACTGACGCAGAAAACGGCGACGGCGAGCGTACTCGATCACGATGCCGAGCATACCGAAGATAAAGGACACGCCAACCGCCACGACCACGATAGAAACGGGTGCGCCGGCGACCGTCAGCACAAAGCAGCTCAGCAGCACGCCGCACGTCCACACGGCGACGGGAAGCAGTGCATCTTTAAAGAACTTGCCAAACGACATAGCCGGCCCCTAGACCGAATAGCCTTGGCCGCGATGCGTCGTCAAATACCCCTTGATGCCGATTTTTTCGAGCGTGGTGCGCAGGCGGTTGATGTTGACGGTGAGCGTATTGTCGTCCACGAAGGCGTCGGAGTCCCACAGGTCCTGCATGATGGCCGAGCGCGAGACGATCTTGCCCGCGCGGCTCAGGAGCAGCGAGAGAATGCGCAGCTCATTTTTGGTGAGCTCGGTGCTGTCGCCGGTCGCCGTGTTGGTGACCATAGAGCGGGCGAGGTCGAGCTCCAGCCCCTTGTGGACGAGCGTGCTGCGCTCGCCTGACGCCGCGGTGCGACGCAGCAGTGCGTTGATGCGCGCCACGAGCACGCGCGCGCTATAGGGCTTGGGAACAAAGTCGTCCGCGCCGAGCGTCATGGCCATGACCTCGTCGATCTCGGTCGTGCGCGAGGTGAGGACGATGATGGGGACCTCGGATTCGCGGCGAACCTCGTGGCAGATATGCTGGCCGTCCTTGACGGGAAGCGTGAGGTCGAGCAGCACCAGGTCGGGCGCGGCGGCGAGAATATCGCGCGAGACATGCTCGAACGATTCGCAGGCCTCGATTTCAAACCCGGCGCGGGCAAGGATGTCGACAAGCTCACGACGAATGGGCTCGTCGTCCTCAACGATATAGATTAGCGCCATGGATTCCGCTCCCCTCTTGGTTGTCTTGCCACCATTATGGCTGCGAAACTGCAGGTGCGCGCCACGCACGTCGCCAAGGTGACAGAACTGTTCGCGAGCGGGGGCGTTTTGTCCGCCTCGCACTCGCAGCGGTGGCGGGAACCAAAATGATTCTTTAATCCCCGTCCCAGAATAATCATTTAGCGGCGGGCGCGAAGCTTTTCGTAGCCGTCGGCAAAGAAGGCGACCGTCGCGGCATCAGACTCGGCGGCGTCGGCGTCGGTGGCAGGCACCACGCCGTGCTCGTCGCTTACCAGGAACAAGGCGCCCTTGAGCTGTGCGGGAATGTCTACGCGCGTGACCGGGATGCCCTTGGTCTGGGCCAGCTGCTCTATGAGCGTCGCCGTGCCACACAGGCACTCGTCCGCCGGCGCCACAAAGGCCAGCTCGCCGTTGTTGACGGCAGCGAGCAGCTCGGGCGCCACGCCGGTTTCGTCGGCCTCGGAGCGGGCCTCGGCGGAGCGGGCACGCAGCGCCTTGGCCGAAGTATCGGCCAGCGGCTCGTACTCACCCACCGTCATGGCGGCATTGCCGTTAACGTCGATCACCAGCATGAGCACGCCGTCGTGCGCGGTGTAATCGCCCTCGGCAAGCGACCACTCAACGTGCTGCTTGGCCCAGCTGAGCATGTTATGGGTAAGCGGCTCGCCCTGCACCAAGCGCTCGGACAGCGCGCGAATGTGACGGTTGAGCATGGGCACCTTTTTGTTGGACATGCGCCAACGGCAGATAAGCGCGGGCTTGTCGAGCGTAAACTTCTCGACCGCCTCCTGATTGGCGCAAAAGTCCTCGTACGCACGCTGGTCCTCGGCATTGCCAAACAGCTCTGCATCATCAATCTGGGGCATGGTCATACCTTTCGTGTTAGTCATTCCGTCCTCTTATACCAAAAAGACGGCCCTCCAAACGGAGCGGCCGTCTTTTGCAGAGATAATTTTAGAAGCGAGGCGGTCCAAGGGACGAGATAACATCCCATCCTCCCCAGTCAACCTAACAGGTCGGCGAGGGTTGCCCAGGTGCCGCAGATTGCCGTGAAAGAGGAGCGACGCGTACTTGGGTACGCGGGCGACGAATGAGCGACAAGGTGCGGTGGTTGGGCAAGCCGCAGCGCCACCTCCCTACTTAATGGCGGAAGTGGCGCGCACCCGTGAAAACCATCGCAATATTGTGCTCGTTGCAGGCCTGGATGCTCTCGTCATCGCGCTTGGAGCCGCCGGGCTGGATGATGCAGGTCACGCCGTGTGCGGCAAGCACGTCGACGTTGTCGCGGAACGGGAAGAACGCGTCGCTTGCGCAGGCAAAGCCGCCCTTCTCCACGCCCTCGCGCTCGCAGAAGTCCTCGGCGCGCTCGCAGGCAAGCAGCGCAGAGTCAACGCGGTTGGGCTGACCGGGGCCCATGCCAATGCCGGCCTTGCCCTTGGAGACCAGGATGGCGTTGGACTTGACGCCCTTGCAGACCTTCCAGGCAAACTCGAGCTCGGCCATCTCGGCATCGGTGGGCTTGCGGTCGGTGGGGAACGTAAAGGTCGCGGGGTCCTCGGTCACGTGGTCGACCTCCTGCACCAGCATGCCGCCGTCGATGGAGCGCAGTTCCACCTGGGCGCCGTGGTCCACGCCGCCGGTAGCCAGCACGCGCAGGTTGGGGCGCTTGGCCATGCGCTCGAGCGCCTCGGCAGTGTAGCTCGGGGCGATGATGACCTCGACAAACTGCTTGTTCTGATCGGCAAAATGCTCAACCAGCTCAAAGGGAACCTCGCGGTTGCAGGCGATGATGCCGCCGAAGGCGCTCTTGGGATCGCAGGCGAAGGCGCGGTCGTAGGCGGCCGTGATGTCCTCGGCAACGGCGGAACCGCAGGGGTTCTGATGCTTGAGGATCACGCAGGCCGGCTCGTCGAACTCGCGGACCAGGTTCCAGGCGGCATCGGCGTCCAGATAGTTGTTGTAGCTGAGCGGCTTGCCCTGGATCTGCTCGGAGCCCACAAGCGGGAACTGAGAGCTCGCGGTGTTCTCGCAGCCCTCGGCAAAGCGGTAGACCGTAGCCTTTTGCTGAGGATTCTCACCATAGCGCAGGTCGTCGACCTTCTCCAGCGAAATCTCGAGCTTGGCAGAGGTGTCCGCCACGTCGCTTGCCTGGGCGGCAAGCCAACGGGAGATAGCCGTGTCGTAGGCGGCGGTGGTCTGGTAGACCTTCACCTGCAGGCGACGACGGGTGGCAAGCGTGGTGCAGCCACCGGTCTCGCGCATCTCGGCCAGGACGGCATCATAGTCGGCCGGGTCGGAGATGACGGTAACGCTCGCGGCGTTCTTGGCGGCAGAGCGCAACATGGAGGGGCCACCGATGTCGATGTGCTCGATGGCATCCGCAAAGGTGACCTCGGGGTTGGCGACGGTCTTCTCGAACTCGTACAGGTTGACGACGACCAGGTCGATCAGCTTAATGCCGTGCTGGGCGGCCTCCTGCATGTGCTGCTCGGAATCGCGGCGGGCCAGCAGCGCGCCGTGAACCTTGGGGTGCAGGGTCTTAACGCGGCCGTCCATCATCTCGGGATAGCCCGTGAACTCCTCGATGGGGGTTACGGGAACGCCCGCGTCCTCGATGGCACGAGCCGTGCCGCCCGTAGAGATGATCTCGACGCCAAAGTCATCGACCAGCGTCCGTGCGAAATCGACGACGCCCGTCTTATCGGTAACCGAGATCAACGCGCGTGCGATCTTCACATCAGATCCCATGCAGTCCTCCTGTCTGGTACGCCGCCGTGCTCTGTGAGTCGGTGATACGTCGATCTGCAGCGCTCGCGCAGCGGCATTGAAAATACTGATTCAATGTAGCGCATCGAGCGCATCGATGCACCCCGCAACGGGCGCATGTGCAGAAAAAGTTTGCGAGCAGAGGGGATGGGCACGGCACCGGGCACGGTGAGTTCATGGAACACAGGGGCACCATAATTAGATGCCAATAGCGTGGTAGAACTGTGCTCGATATGCATCCGCAAAAGAAAGAGGCACCATGGTCTCGCGGGTTCTCTACCGACCGTTTGATACCGAAGACTTCGACGCCATCGCGCTGATTCTGCAGCAGCTTTGGCATAACAATTCGGATAACGATGAGTACAACCGCCTCGAGGCCGCGTGCGACCTCGCCCATTGCCTTTCGTCATCGACGTTTTCGCAGGTTGCCGTAATCGACGGTCAGGCGCGTGGCATTGCGCTCGCGCGCGCGGGACAGAGTTCCGGCGCCACCGTTAAGGAACACTGGATGGATACCGAACGCGCGCTGCTTTCGCAGATGCGCGAGCTGGAGCCCGATGTCTGCGCCGAGTATCTCTCGTTTGTGCGCGCAACCATCCGAACCAACAACCGCCTGCTCGAGAGCAGCCCGTTGCCGCACGACAACGAAGTCACGCTGCTCGCCGTCGATCCCGATGTTCACGGCCTGGGTGTAGGCTCAGTGTTGCTCGATGCCGCGGTCTCGTACCTGTCCTCGCGCGGGGCGACAAGGGCGCACCTGTACACCGACTCCAACTGCTCGTGGAAGTTCTACGAGTTGCACGGCTTTAAGCGCACGGCCACGCACCGCGCCAACCGCGAAGAGCGTCGTCACGACATGCCGCGCGAAAGCTTTCTCTACGAACTCGACCTAACAGCCTAGCCCAAGCAGCCACACCTAGTCATTTAAGAACGTCCCCAATGACTGATCCCCAACAACTAGTCATTTAAGTCTGTCCCCAATGAGTGGCCTAGGGGGTTTGTAGATAGCCGTGGACAAAATACATCAAATATGAGTACTGTTACCTTTTTAGTAGCAGCGATTCGGGGCATTTTTGATGCTTATAGGCATGACGACCAGCTGCACGAGCTGACGTAACTCCCCAAATGTTCAATAAAATGGGCTCCTAACGAGGAGTACTCTCATTAGGAGCCCATTATTATGTGCAAACATATGTGACCAACGCAGCAACAGGGTAGCGCGCAGAGATGTGGTGTAAGAGGCGGGGAATGCCCCGCCT
>NZ_QRKO01000035.1:0-8619 GCF_003471985.1 Collinsella sp. AM15-2
CACCACTCCACCCACCATATATTGCAAAACACCCCCCAATCATATGTTCGAAAACACAATATGTTGTGTTTACAGCAACGGCGGGATGCCACCTGTGGCACCCCGCCTTTCAACCTCAACCTTCAAGTTGACCTTGAGGCGATTTTTGCGTCCCTTTACATGCCGTTCACATCGCCCCCAAACTCCCCCACCCAAGGCACATGCGGCCCACCACCGCGACGACAAGTGGCAAAAAATGGGACGGGCCCCAGATTGCCCATGCGCGCGCAAAAGCACGCCGCGGCAATCTGGGGCCCGTCCCCAAATACCTATAGATATGCAGGCCAGCGATGTGTTAACGATGTGCCAGCGGGTGCGCCGCCAGATAGACCTCGGCCAGTTGCGTACGATCGACATGCGTGTAGACCTGCGTGGTCGATATATCGGCATGTCCCAAGATCTCCTGTAGCACACGGAGGTCTGCACCGCCCGCAAGCATATGGGTGGCAAAGGAGTGACGCAGCGTATGGGGATGGAGTCCCACCAGCCCCACCTGGCGCCCGTAGCGCTCACAGATGGCATGGATGCCCTGGCGCGACAGACGGCGGCCGTTCTTATTTAAAAAGACCGCCGAGGTCTCGGTTCCGTGGGCATGGGCCGCCAAGCGAGAACGCCCCTCAGTTAAATAGAGCGTCAGAGCTCGCGCCGCGCTTCCCACCAGCGGGGACAGGCGTTCCTTTGAGCCCTTACCGCGAACGAGCACAAAGCCATCGTCGATATGGATATCGCCCACATCGAGCCCCACCAACTCGCTCACACGCAAGCCGCATCCGTAGAGCACTTCCAAGATGGCATGGTCGCGCAAGCCCATCTCGCCCTCGGGGAAGTCTTGATCGAGCAGCGCCGAGACATCCTCCACCGATAGATACTCCGGCAAACGCTCAGCCTTTTTAGGCAGGCGCAACGCCGCCGTTGGATTTTGGGCCACAGCCCCATCGCGCACCAAAAAGGCATGCAGACCCTTCACGGCCGCAAGCGCACGCTCCACCGAGGCATCGGAATAGCCCCCATCCCGACGGTCGGCGACAAAGCCCTCCACGACCTGACGGGTCACCTCTTCAAAAGACACAATACCCGCCCGCTCCAGATAGGCGCAGTACGTCGTCAGGTCACGTCGATAGGCCGCAATCGTGTTGCGCGCCAAACCCCGCTCGACCGCGAGGTAATCGAGATACTCCCCCGCCGCCACGGCGAGCGACGAGGGAGTAGCTTCGGTATGTTCTTTGTTCGCCGGCACCCTTAGTCCGTAGCGAGGTTCATGGGCGTCACCTGTAGGCGATCGACACCCTCGTGCTGACCGATCGAGGCACGCACGAACTCTCGGAACAGCGGCTGCGGGTTGGTCGGACGGCTCTTGAACTCGGGGTGAGCCTGGGTTGCCACATACCACGGATGCACGTCGCGCGGCAGCTCGACCATCTCGACCAGGCGCTCGTCGGGTGAGAGGCCAGAGATAACCAAGCCGGCGTCCTCGAGCTGGTCGCGGAAGGCGTTGTTAAACTCAAAGCGGTGACGGTGACGCTCGTAGACGAGATCCTCGCCATATGCCTCGCGAGCAAGGGTATCGGCGGCGAGCTTGCACGGATAGGCGCCCAGGCGCATGGTGCCGCCCTTCTCGGTCACGTCCTCCTGCGAGCTCATCAGATCGATGACGCTAAACGGGCCGTCCGGATCGAACTCAGAGGAGCTGGCGCCGGCAAGGCCGACGACGTTGCGGGCAAATTCGCACACGGCCACCTGCATACCCAGGCAAATGCCCAGATACGGAATTTTGTGCTCGCGGGCGAACTCGGCCGCGAGGATCTTGCCCTCCAGGGCGCGCTTGCCAAAGCCGCCGGGGACCAGGATGCCCGAGGCGTCGCCCAGAACCTCGGAGACGTTCTGCTCGTCGAGGCTCTCGCCATCGACCAGCTGGACGTCCACATGGCGATCGTAGAAGACGCCCGCGTGGTGCAGGGCCTCGATAACCGACAGGTAGGCATCGGGCAGCTGCGTATACTTGCCCACGACGGCGATCTTCACCTTGTCGGCGTGCTGGTTGGCATGGTTCTGCTTGCGCAGGAACTCGTTCCACTCACTCATGTCGCGCTCACGCGGATCGAGACCCAGACGCTCGCAAATGCGCAGGTCAAAGTCCTGCTCGGCGAGTAGCTGCGGAACGTCGTAGATGCTCGCGCAGTCCTCATTGGTAAAGACGCAGTCGGTGTCGACGTCGCAGAAGCTTGCGATCTTGCCGCGGATGGCATCGTCGATATGGTGGTCGGAACGCAGAACGATAATATCGGGCTGGATACCAAAGCTGCGGAGCTCCTTGACGGAGTGTTGCGTCGGCTTGGTCTTGACCTCGTGGGCGGCGGCGATATAGGGAACGAGCGACACGTGGATGTAGCAGACGTTCTCGGGGCCGGCCTCCTTGCGGTACTGGCGAATGGCCTCGACAAACGGCTGCGATTCAATGTCGCCGATGGTGCCACCCAACTCAGTGATGACCACATCGGAGCCGGTCTGCTCCTCAATACGACGGAACTTATCCTTAATGGCGTTCGTGACGTGCGGAATCACCTGCACGGTGCCGCCCAAAAAGTCACCGCGACGTTCACGGGCGATCAGGCTCTTATAGATGGCACCAGTCGTAAAGTTGGAATCGCGGGTCAGGTTCTCGTCAATAAAGCGCTCGTAGTGGCCCAGGTCCAGATCGGACTCGTAGCCGTCCTCGGTCACAAAGACCTCGCCATGCTGGAACGGGCTCATGGTGCCGGGGTCGACGTTCAGATACGGGTCGGCCTTTTGCATCGTTACTTTGTAGCCACGCGACTTGAGTAGACGGCCCAGCGAGGCCGCGGTAATACCCTTGCCCAGAGACGAAACCACGCCGCCGGTCACAAACACATGCTTGGTCATATTGAGTTACCTGCGCTTCCCGTAGAAGTTGTCCATACACATCTTACGGGTCTTCATTGTAATACTCGCGACGCGCGCCGCACGCAATTTTTCTTACGCGCAATCGCATTTCTCCATCTCGAAACAAAACGCCGTCCGGTTGCCCAGGCGGCGTCGTTTCGACTATGAATGCGCGCTGTTATCGATCGGCGAGCTCGTCCTTGATTAAGTCCTGCACGAGCATACCGGCACGGATGCCCTCTAGATACCACTCGCCACGCTCCGTGAGACAAATACCATTTGCGAGCTGGCCGCCGTCGTCGCTGTAGCGCGAGACGACCTCAATGATGTCTTCGGATTCCAGGCGTTCAATTGCCGCGCGGGCGCGATACGGGGACACCCCCACACGCTCGGCAAGCGTCTTGCGCGAAAAGCCATAAAATCCGCCGTTGTCTTCGGACTGCTGTGCGATCTCCATCAGCACCTGCACCTCGACACGCTTCATATCGTTGACACTCGCACGACCCTTGCCAGCCATGGCAGCCTCCTCAAACCGAGCACGGGCATCACTTGCACCGCGCGCGACCGGCACACCCCATGATGGCCGGCAACATCCATCATGCGGCATCCCCGCAAAAGGATGAAACAATTAGAGTTATTGTATACCGCCCAAATCGCTTATAGGCAGGTAAACGAGCTGATTTTAGGTTAAACGGTAGCTTTGTTGATAAAAGGGGCACACCGAATGTATACCCGATGCGCCCCTTTCGGACCAATTTATTCAGGCTTAGCGGTGGAAGAAACCACGGCGCTCGAACTTGGGCTCGCAGCACACGTTGATGCCCAGCTTGCGCAACACCGTCTCGTCCGTCGGCGAGATGATCACGCTAAAGAAGGCATCGCAGCCGCGCAGCTGCTCCAGGCCCGAAAGGACGCGGGCCGCCGTCTCGCTCGTTGCCGAGGTGATCGAGAGCGCCATAAGCGTCTCGTCGGTGTGCAGACGCGGGTTCTTGCTACCCAGGAAATGCGTCTTGAGCTTGCTGATAGGCTCGATCGCCTCATCGCTAATGACCTCGAGCTCAAGGTCAACGCCCGAGACATGCTTAAGTGCATTCATGATGAGCGAGCTCGCGGCGCCCAGGCGCGTGGAAGTCTTGCCGGTCACCACGGAGCCGTCGGGCATGACCATGGCGCCGACGGGGCCACCCGTCAGCTGCTCCCTGGTAAGGGCGGCCGAGCGTGCCGGCGAGTAGTTCTTATCGATACCGGCCTTCTTCATAATGAGCTTGAGACGATCAACTTGCTCATCGCCCACACCGGTGCGGCGCACGGCCTCGACCGCAGCAAAGTAGCGGCGGACGATCTCCATCTTGGAGGCATCGCGGCAGGCATCGTCATCGGTGATGGCAAAGCCGACCATATTGACACCCATGTCGGTGGGGCTCTGGTAGGGGCTCTCCCCCAGAATCTTTTCCATCAGGGCACGGACCACCGGGAAAGCCTCGACGTCACGGTTGTAGTTGACCGTGGTCTTGTTGTAGGCCTCCAAGTGGAAGGAGTCGATGATATTAGCATCGTCGAGGTCGGCCGTGGCGGCCTCATAGGCGATGTTGACCGGATGCGTGAGGGGCAGATTCCAGACCGGGAACGTCTCGAACTTGGCGTAGCCGGCAGCGGTGCCGTGTTTGTGCTCGTGATAGAGCTGAGACAGGCAGGTGGCGAGCTTGCCCGAGCCAGGGCCGGGCGCAGTCACGACGACGAGCGGACGGGTGGTCTCGACAAACTCGTTCTTGCCATAGCCGTCGTCAGACACGATCAGGTCGACGTCGTGCGGATAGCCCTCGATGGGATAGTGCAGCTTGGCGGGAATGCCGAGCGCGTTCAGGCGATTGCGGAACACATCGGCGGCGGGCTGGCCGGCGTACTGGGTGATAACCACGGCCGCGACAGCAAAACCGTTGCCGCGGAACAGGTCGACCAGGCGCAAAACGTCCTCGTCATAGGTAATGCCCAGGTCGCCACGGGCCTTATTCTTCTCGATGTGGTTCGCGTTGATCGCGATGATGACCTCAACGTCATCGGCAATGCTCTTGAGCATGCGAAACTTGCTGTCCGGCTCAAAACCCGGCAGCACGCGACTCGCGTGATAGTCGTCAAACAGCTTGCCGCCAAACTCCAAATACAGCTTGCCGCCAAACTGCGAGATGCGCTCCTTAATATGAGCGGCCTGCAGCTCGATATACTTCGCGTTGTCGAAACCCTGACGCATGTATGGCTCCCGTCCCGTTTCCATTTAATGTCTTAGGCGATTATAACGGAGCAAGCCCTCCCCAACACCCAAGCAATCAACGGGCATCAACCAAACACGCGCTCGATAAGTTGCGGTGGAATAGTTCCCGCTTAGTCCCTCAGGACACACAAACAGGAACTATTCCACCGCAACTTCCCCTTTTTGGTGCAAGCTAACCTGACCCCTTTGCATCAATAATGGAAACATCGCAGGTGGAGCATAAGTCAGCGAGCGCCCGCCAGAGCGAGCAAGGTGACGTGAAAGAGGAGGGAATGGCGCGAAGCAACCTGACACCTTTGCACCAACGATGGCAGCGTCGCAGGTTGAGCATAAGTCAGCGAACGGGCACCAGAGCGAACAAATTGGCATGAAAAGAGGCCGGCATAGACCTTTTGGTCATGCCGGCCTCTTTGAATGACAAGTTGTCGCTCTGGTGCCCGTGCAGCGTCGACCGGTTCCGGCGTTTGGTAAAACGCCGGAACACAAGAGCGCCTCCCCCCGCGCACGGAACGGGAGGAGGCTAAAGGTAGGAGTCTACCGGTGGGGTTACCCCACCGGACAGACGATGACCAGGTGATCCTTTACAGGATCGTCATGGTTTCCGTGGGGTACCCAAGGGGTACTTAGAGCATCACGCAAGCGATGGTCAGGATGACGGCGCAGACGACGGAGAGAGCGACGATGAGCTTGAGAGCAAACTTGAGCCAGGTCGTCCACTCGATCTTGGCCAGGGCAAGACCGCCCATGATGGCGCCGGAGGTCGGGGTGAACAGGTTCACGACGCCGATGGCGGCGGAGAAGATCATGACCATGACCTCGGGCGAGAAGCCAAGCTTAACAGCCAGCGGTCCCATGATGGGCATGGAGACAGTAGCCATACCGGAGGTCGAAGGGATCAGGAAGGACAGGCCGAAGTAGACCAGGAAGCTCATGGGAGCGAAGATCACGCCGGACAGGCCAGCCAGAGCATTGGCGGCAGCGTCGAGGACGTAGACGTCGAGGCCGGTGCTAGCCATGAGGACGGAGATACCACGGGCGAGAGCGATGACGAGGACAACGGACATCATGTCGGCAGCGCCGGTGATGAAGGTGTTGACGATCTGCTTCTCGGACAGGCCGCCGATGATACCGATCAGGACAGCCATGAGGAAGAACCAGGTGGAAGCCTCGTCGAAGTACCACTGGCCAATGGGCAGGCCGGTGATCAGGGCAGACCAGCCCTGAACGATGGCGTTACCGTCGGCGTCATAAACAGCGCCAGCATCGAAGAAGTTGGCGACGCCCTCGTTGAGGTCGGCCAGCGGGATGAAGCCGACGATCATGACGACGAAGGTGAAGGCAAAGGCGATCAGAACACCCTTCTGACGACCGGTGAGCTTGACCTCCTTGTGAACCTCGGAAGCAGCCTTGCCGTGAGCCTCTTCGGCGTCCTTGAGCTCCTGCATCGAAAGGATGGTGGAACCCTTGTCAGCCTTGACCTTCTTGGCATAGCTCATGACGAAGAGGATGGACATAACAGTGGTAACAATCCACAGGACGGCACCGAGGCCGATGATGATGGACTGGTTGACCTCAATGCCAACGCCAGTCAGAGCGTCAACGGCAGCACCGACGGCAAACGGGTTAACCGTGGAGCCGAGGCAGCCGCAACCAGCGCCGAGCAGGACGGTAGCAGCGCCGACCATGGGGTCGAAGCCAGCAGCCATCATGGTGGCGGCGAGCAGGGCGTAGAAGGGAACGGTCTCCTCGCACATACCATAGGTGGTACCACCGAGGGAGAAGATGAGCATCAGCACGGGAATGAGCATGATCTCATTGCCCTTAAGCTTCTGCACCAGAACGGCAATGCCGTTGTCCAGGGCGCCGGTCTCGGTCATCATGCCGAGGAAGCCGCCGAGGATCATAACGAAGAGGCAGACGGGCAGAGCGTCAGCGAAGCCCTTGACCGGGGCGGTGCAGAAATCGCTCAAGCGGGCAGCGGTAACCGCGCCACCGGACGTACCGGAGACGATAACGGTAACAACCGCGACGATTGCCAGCAGAGCAAGAAGAATGGTGAACGATGAAGGCATACCGCGCTTTTTCTTAGCGGTCTCAGTCATAGTTCTCATCCCCCCTTCATAAATCATTTACTGATCTCGCCCGAAGCGGCTCTTCCGTGCCGTGCATGTCGCTCGGTGCGAGATTTTTACCAGACAAAAGCGCTCGGGGTGCGCAGCAATACACCCCGAGCGAGACGCTAGATGCTCTTACTTGAGCGTAGCGTACATGACAGCCTTGATGGTGTGCATGCGGTTCTCGGCCTCGTCGAAGACCTTGGAAGCGGGGCTCTCGAAGACCTCGTCAGTGACCTCCTGCTCGGTGATGCCGAACTGCTCGCACTTCTCGGCGCCAATCGTGGTGTTGGTGTCGTGGAAGCTGGGCAGGCAGTGCAGGAAGATGGCACCCGGGTTGGCCATAGCCATGACCTCAGAGGTAACGCGATACGGGGTGAGCTGAGCGATGCGCTCGGCCCAGACCTCGTCAGGCTCGCCCATGGAGACCCACACGTCGGTGTAGAGAACGTCGGCACCGGTGACGCCGTCCTTGACGTCGGTGGTCAGCTTGATGGTGCAGCCGTTAGCCTCAGCGATGGGCTTGCAGGCCTCGATGACGTCGTCAGCGGGCATGCACTCCTCGGGGCCGCAGGCCACGAAGTTCATGCCGAGCTTGGAGCAGACGACCATGAGGGAGCGAGCAACGTTGTTCTTGCAGTCACCCATGAAGACGAGGGTCTTGCCCTTGATGTCGTAGTTGAAGTTCTCCTGGACGGTCAGGATGTCGGCGAGCATCTGGGTGGGATGCCACTCAGTGGTCAGGCCGTTCCACACGGGCACGCCGGACTTAGCAGCGAGCTCCTCGACGTCGTCCTGGGCAAAGCCACGGAACTCGATGCCATCATACATGCGGCCGAGAACACGGGCGGTATCCTCGATGGACTCCTTCTTGCCCATCTGCGACGAACCCGGATCGAGGTAGGTGACGCCCATGCCCAGATCCATGCCGCCGACCTCGAAGGCGCAGCGGGTACGAGTGGAGGTCTTCTGGAAGAGCAGAACGATGTTCTTACCCTCGAGATAGCGGTGCGGAACGCCAGCGCGCTTCATATCCTTGAAGTTCTTGGAGAGCTTGAGCAGGTACTCGATCTCCTCGGTGGTGAGGTCGAGGAGCTTGAGGAAGCTACGGCCGGAGAGGTTAACACCCATGGTTCGTTTCCTTTCGAAGAAATGAATTACGTAAGTATTAGTGTCGCCCGTTTGACGGGCGAAACCGGTGCGGTTGTAGGGAGACCGCACCGGAAACGGAAAGACTTAGAGGTCCTCGCGCCAGAAGGGCATGCTCATGCAGCGCGGGCCGCCGCGGCCGCGGGA
>NZ_QRKO01000036.1:0-6522 GCF_003471985.1 Collinsella sp. AM15-2
AATGGCCTATCCGCTCAATGTGTTCGGCTGAGATCGGAAATCAACCATAAACCAAGAACCGCCATGCGTTACAATGATCCTGTCGATGGGCAACGTCGTCAGTCGAGACGCGACCGCGCTCCGCACCCCTCCGTCTACTCGGTGTGTTCCCGCCTCCTCCCCGAGGCGGGATGTCGGCTTTTTTCATGCACCGACAATCCAATAGCCTGTGGACAGCCCGGCAGCATTGCGCATCTCGGTGCCAAATGCAAAAAGGGACCCGTCCATTACGGACGGATCCCTTAAAACAAGTGATCGTCAAACCGATTTACTCGGCGTCGGTCTCCTCGTCCTTCTTCTCGGAAGGCAGCGGGGTAACCTCGATCTCGACGCCCAGAGTCTCAGCAGCAGACTTCATGGACAGGGAGATACGACGACGGTCGAGGTCGATCTCCATGACCTTGACCTGAACCTTGTCGCCAACGTGGGTGACCTGAGAAGGCTGGTCCACGTGCTTGTTGGCCATCTCGGAGATGTGCACCAGGCCCTCGATGCCCTCGCCCAGGTCGACGAAAGCGCCGAACGGGACAAGCTTGGTCACCGTGCCCTCGACGATAGCGCCGACGGGGTACTTCTTGACCAGTGCGCGCCACGGATCCTCGGTGGTCTGCTTGAGACCCAGGGAGATGCGCTCGCGGTTGAGGTCGACGTCGAGAACCTCGACCTCGACCTCCTGGCCGACCTTGACAACCTCGGAAGGATGGTTGACGTGGTTCCAGGAGAGCTCGGAGATGTGGATGAGGCCGTCGATACCGCCGAGGTCGACGAAGGCGCCGAAGTCGACGATGGAGGAAACGGTGCCCTGGAGACGCATGCCAGACTTGAGCTTGGACAGGATCTCGGAGCGCTCGGCCTTACGGGACTCCTCGAGCACGACGCGACGGGAGAGGACAACGTTGTTGCGGTTGCGGTCCATCTCGATGACGCGGGCCTCGATGCGGGTGCCCATGTAGGAGGTGAGGTCCTTGACGCGACGGAGGTCGACGAGGGAAGCGGGCAGGAAGCCACGCAGGCCGATGTCGAGGATCAGGCCGCCCTTGACAACCTCGATAACCTCGCCCTCGACGTTCTCGCCGGAGTTGAACTTCTCCTCGATGCGGTTCCAAGCACGCTCGTACTCGGCACGCTTCTTGGACAGGACCAGACGACCGTCCTTGTCCTCCTTCTGGAGAACCAGAGCCTCGATGGGATCACCGAGTGCAACGATGTCTGCAGGGTTAGCGTCCTTGCGGATGGACAGCTCGCGGACCGGGATAACGCCCTCGGACTTGAATCCGATGTCAACGAGCACCTCGTCATGCTCGATCTTAACGACAGTGCCGTTAACGAGATCGCCCTCATCAAAGTCGGTAATCGTACCGTCGATGAGGTTGTTCATCTCCTCCTCGTTGACATCGTCAAGAGAGAAAATGGACGAGTTCTGAATCTCACTCAAAGGTGGACCCCTTTCGAACTACGGGGCCCCGATTGCTAGGACCTACAGAAGGGTGCGACAAGCACACAACGTTTAGGAACACTCGGGAGCCGACAGATACTAATGTGACGCTTATGCAATCACGTTCGTATAGGTTACGGGGAAATGAGTTCGATTTCAAGCGTGAACTGCGATTTTTTACTCGTGTGGAGACTTTTTCGTAATCTTATGAACACACGTCTCCGCAACTTGACGATAACCAGCCAGGCATTCGGCTTTGGGGTAAAGTATCCGGAGCCAACGATTCTAGATCGATTTTTCGAGAAAGGTGCCCGCGTGCTCAAAGCAGTCGTTTTCGATATGGACGAAACGCTTCTTAGCATCAACCTCAACGCGTTCATCCTTCGATATTTTAAGGATGTCTCTTCGATGCTCGCGGATATCGGGCGCCGCAGCCGCGGTGGCACGATGGCACGCCTCGGCACCATCCTGGTCGACCTCAACGCCAATCGCCGCAGCAGCACGGACAATCGCACCAATCTTGAGTTTTACCAAGAAGAGGTCGAGCGCCGATGCGGCATTTGCCTCTCGGACCCACTTATCTACGAGGCGTTTACCTACTACGACCGCGAAGTTCTTCCGTACAAGAATGACGAACTCATCAACGCCCATGCCATGCCGGGCGCACACGCCGCACTCCAGGCCGTACAGGACGCAGGGCTGCGCTGTGCGCTCTTCACCAACCCCAGCTTTCCCCAGGGGGCTATTGAGTGCCGTATGGGCTGGGGCGATCTGGCCGACGCCCCCTTTGAGCTCGTGACGCACATGGGAAATGCCACCCGCTGCAAGCCCGATGCCACCTATTACCTCGAGCAGCTGCAGGCAATGGGGCTCGAGCCGCACGAGGTCCTTATGGTAGGCAACGACCCCAAGCGCGACTTCCCCAGTCCCGCCTGCGGTATCCAAACTGCCTATGTTGGCCAGGGAAAGCCGGGACTCGCCACCTGGCGCGGAACCATGGAAGACTTCGCCCGCGACTTTAACGCCGTAGTCGAAGCCTTCTACGAGCACCAAGTAGCCGACGAACTAAGCTAGTCCCCAAATCAGGAATGGGGCGCACGTTTGCCTCACGCTTCGTTACGTGGGCAACGGCTTGAGGGCAAGATGCGATGCCCCAGTGTCCTAGGCCGTGATCATTTTGACGCGTTCGCCGATTTTGGCGTCGCGCTTGTCGGAAATAACAGTAAAGCCCTCCAGGTCGCACACCTTTACATTTGAAAACACGTGGAACTTGGAGCTATCGGCGAGCACGTAACTCGCCTGGGAATTCTGCATCACGATACGTTTTTTGATAGCCTCGGGATAACCTGGCGTCATGATGCCGCGGTCCTCGTCCACCGCGTTGACACCTATAAACGCCCGGTCAAAGTACAGCTCGCGCAGCGCGCTCTCAACCATAGGACCGGTGAGCGAGCAGGTAACGGGGTTGAAGTCGCCGCCAATTACCACCACCTTAGCAGCAAGCTCGCCCGTAAACCAACATGCATAGCCGTTGGTGGTGTAGATAGTCACCGGCTTGTCGACGAGCAGGCTCAGGAGCGCCATCGCGGTGGTACCGGAGTCGACATAGACCGTCTCACCGTCCTCGACCTCCGCCGCCGCACAACGCGCGATCAGGTCCTTCTCGCTGCTCCGCTGCGCACCCTTCTCAAAAACGCTCGCCTCGTGAGCCGCGGAATGCAACTTAACCGCGCCGCCGGTCAGATACTCGATGCTCCCCCGCTTCTCAAGTTCTTTGAGGTCACGGCGAAGCGTAGACATCGACACATCGGGCATAAAGGCCGCGAGCTCGTCGATCTTGAGCAGATCGACCTCCTTAAGCTTATTGAGAATCAGTTCATGCGCTCATACGGAATCATCGGCGTTCCGTCCTTTTCATCTGTTTTCAAAGTTTACTCCAATCATGTCAATCAAAAGCAAAAAAGGGCCGCTGCGATATAAACAGCGACCCTTTATTAGATGGAAGTCGGTCTTAGCCTTGGACACATGGTGTGGGGCCTCAAAGCAAGACTAGGCGAGCTGATCGTCCTTACCGGTGAAGATGTAGCCGAGCACGCCGACGACAACAGCCGAGATAACCATACCGATCATGGCGAAGGCGAAGTTCATCGGATCGGAGGAGACGAAGGCCGGGAACGTGGTGACGGAGCCAAAGACAAAGGCAGTGGTGACAACCTTGAAAACGCCGAGGAACGCGCCACCGCAGGCACCGCCGATAATCTGAGCCAGGAAGAGCTTCTTATTCTTGAGGAGCATGCCAAAGAGCGTGGGCTCGATGATGGCAGAGAGGCAGATGGTCACGGCGCCGGTCATAGCAAAGCTCTTGAGCTTCTGGTCGCGGGCCTTGAGGAAGACGCCGAGGGCGCAGCCGATAACGGCAAAGTTGCAGGCAAAGGTGGCCGGGCAAATGTAGTCGAAGCCGTTGGAAGCGATGTTGTTGATCATGATAGGGTTGACGGCCCAGTGAATACCCATCGAGACGAGCACGGACCAGCCGCCGCCCACCAGGATGCCAGCAAGTACGTTGGAGCAGGCGATGAGCCAGTTGACCACGAAGGCAATGCCCTCGCCGGCATAGACGCCCAAGGGACCAATCACGAGCATAGTGGCGGGAACCATGATGATCAGCGAGACCGCGGGGAGCACGACGAGCCTGAGAGTCTCGGGCACATGCTCATCCAGGAACTTATAGAGGAACGAGTAAACCCAGATGGCGATGATGGCCGGGATAACGGTGGAGTTGTAGCTCATGAGCACCACGGGGATGCCGAAGAACTCGCTCATGGCGCCGTTGCCCGCATCGCCCATCAAGCCGATAAAATCGGGATAGAGCAAACAGGCGCAGATCAGAGCCGACAGGTACGGGCTCGCACCGAAGCGTTTGCCCGAGGAGAAGCCTAGAAGCACCGGCAGGAAGTAGAACACGCTCATCGAGAGGGTGTAGAGGATGGTGTAGGTACCCGTGCCCTCGGTGATAAGGCCAAGCTGAACCGCAAGGATTAGCAGGCCACGGAGGATACCGGAGCCGGCCATGGCGGGCAGCAGCGGAGCAAAGACGCCCGAGATAGCAGAGAAGATCCTGGAGACGATACCCTCATCGGAGGAGGTGCTCGTGGAGACCTCGGCGCCCGAGCCCTTGACGAGCGGCTCGAACTTCTCATAGAGCTTGGGCACCTCGGTGCCGATCAGCACTTGATACTGGCCGGCCGAGTTGACGGTGTTGACCACGCCGTCGACCTCCTTGACGGCCGCGTCGTCACACTTGGAATCGTCGCGTAGGTTCAGGCGAAGACGAGTGGCGCAGTGCGTCATGCCCGAGATGTTCTCGGGGCCGCCCACGGCGGCAAGAATGCCCTTGGCAGTAGCTTCCCAATCGCGTTTCATATAATGATTACCCCCCATCGTGCAGAAGAGCTCGCGCACGAGCGCGGCCGCTGCAAGCGCATCGTTTGCATCGATCACGGACTGAATCTTTTCCTGGCCCACGCTTTCCAGGGCGTCATTCATAAGCTTCATCATAACGAGGTTATGAGCGCACTCCCCTTCCGCATCCTCGATAATCGGGAACGTATCGAAGTAGACGGCGCGGTCAAAGGCGTACTTCTTGAGATAGAAGAGCATTTCGAGCATCTTGACAGGCGTAGCCATGCCAATCATGAGTCCGTCGTCCATCACGCCGTAACCATCGTTGAGGTGAATGCCGTAGAGCTTGCCGGCACGGCCGAAGATATCGGTAGCCATCGCGGGGTTCTCGTGCTTCATGAGCATGTGACAGTAATCGAGCGTGACACCCAGATTCTCGCGGTCCGCCGCGTTGAGGATCATGCCGGTGAGGCCCATCGTATCGATATAGGCGTAGCTGCGCTCCTCATAGGGCTTGTACTCGATGAAGATATGCAGGTCGGGCGCATAGTCGCAGACCGCCTGGAACGCCTTAACGAGGTTGTCAAACACGTGGGTGTAGTCGATCTGGAAGCTGTAGTCGAAGCCATCGTGGCCGAGCCAGATCGTCACGGTATCGCCGCCGCAGGTGCGACAGTAATCGCAGGCCTCATAGCAGAGCTTAAGCGCCTCTCCAGCGAGCGCGGGATCCTGGTTGCCCAGGTCCCCATTGATAAAATCGCTGCGAAAGCGAAGAGCCGTGCCGTTGAGCTTAAGATCGTGTGCGTCGAGCTTGGCCTTCATCTCCTCGGCGGGGATGCCCACCACGTGCTCAGGGTAATTAAGGTCCACATGGGTGAGGCCGACAAGGGCCACATCCACCATCGCCTGATCCAGGAGGGCTACGACCAGCGACAGGCGGTCCTGCTCATCTACGCATGGTGTCTACTGCTCTCCCTCGGCGCCATGGTGATCAACCAGGTCCCCGTGGGAGCCCGCGTGGTGATCTTCCTCTTGCTGTTCGCGTGCTCGGCGCTATTCGCCGCGCGCCTGCACCTGTTTGAGCCAGTACTGCGTCACCACTACAATCCCAAGACTCAGCGAGATGAGACCGTCACGCCCGAAGACCACGCTTTCGCCGCCGAGGAGCGCGCGGCGCACGTGGCCCATGAGGAGCGGCTCGAGCATATCGAGGGGCTCCTTCCCAAGAAGGGAAACGACCCTGCGGGACGACAAGGCGAAAACCATCGTTGATTCCGGCAAGAGACGCCGTTTCTCTGGTAGCTTCATCTTCAACCAAGACCGACAATGCCGGCCGGGCACTCAACCCAAAAGGAGACAGCATGCCCAACGAGCCCAGCTATGAGGTCAGCCTCGAGCGCAGCAACCAGATCCGCGCCGACCTGCCGCAGCACCCCGAGAAGTACACCATGCTCACCGGCGACCGCCCCACCGGCCGCCTGCACCTCGGCCACTACTTCGGCACGCTCAAGAGCCGTGTCGAGCTGCAGGACATGGCCGTGCACACCAACGTGCTCATCGCCGACTACCAGGTCATCACCGACCGCGACAGCACCGATAACATCCAGGACAACGTGTACAACATGGTCATGGACTACCTTGCCTGC
>NZ_QRKO01000037.1:0-6348 GCF_003471985.1 Collinsella sp. AM15-2
TGCGGATGAATGTGGGAGGTGTTCGGATAAAGTCGATAATCAAGGCAAAAGAGCCCCGTCCCAAAAAGACTACTTTGATTTTGTGTGCTGTGCGAAAGTTTGGGTAGTATAGCTATTCAATGCGGCGGGCTGCCGCGTGTTAACCGCTACGTACCGGAGGTGTTCCATGGTTCGTGTCGACATAGAGACCATCGTCATGGCCGCCGGTCCCGTGCCATCGCTTATCGTGCTTCGCGAGCGCTGCAGCAAATCGGACTCGCCCGCGCCGCTGCGTTCCCTTTCCATTCAGACTGGTTCGTTTGAAGCTGCTGCCATCAGCCGCGGCATCGATAGCGGTCGCGCCGAGCGCCCGATTACCCATGACCTGTTGCTCGATACCGTTGACGCCTTGGGCGCCAAACTCGAGCGCATCGAGATAGTTCGCGCCGAGCCGCCGGTGTTTTACGCGACGATTGTCGTACTGGCCGATGGTGACGAGCGCAAGATCGATGCCCGCCCCAGCGATGCCATCGCCCTTGCCGTGCGCAGCAATGCTCCCATGTTTGTGGAGGACGACATCATGAATCGCCTGGGCACCGTTTCTGCCCATGCCGAGGAAGTCGACGACGAGCAGGAGTTCGAGAAGTTCGACGAGTTCGTCCATACGCTCTCCCCCGATGACTTCTAAATGCGGGGCGTCCAGGTTGCGGAGCGTTCGCTGATGGCCGGCGGCATGTCGGCTGAGGCGGCCGCCATCGCGCGTGAAGCCCAGATGCGCTCGGAAGCATCCGAGGCGGCCCGCCTCGCCTATGTGACACAGGCCCGTACGCTTCGCGAGCGCCGCGGCTCGTTTATCAAGATGGTTGTCATCTCCGCCCTTGTCGCGGCAATCTGCTCGCGCCTTCGTGGTACAGTTGGTGCGCTTGGGTTTTCGATCTCTACGGGCCTGGTGATCTGGGGCGTGGTCGACGCGGTAATGCTGACCAGTCAGATCAAGGTGCTCGACAAGCGTGCGGTGGATATGATGCACGCCCGCGACGCTGCCGCCAAGATCGCTGCTGAGGCACAAGAACTGTAACGACG
Source organism: Collinsella sp. AM15-2 (assembly GCF_003471985.1). Lineage (NCBI taxonomy): Bacteria > Bacillati > Actinomycetota > Coriobacteriia > Coriobacteriales > Coriobacteriaceae > Collinsella > Collinsella sp. AM15-2. Next base: position 1,063 of record NZ_QRKO01000037.1, read on the forward strand.
CCGGATTCGATGGGAAGGTCTAAAGATGGCACAGGATATGCAGGACGCCGGTAACGTCTCCGCTGAGCTCGACGCCATGGTGTGCGATCTGATTGGCGCCTTCTTGGACGACCTGGCCGCGGGCGAGAACCCGGGCGTGGTTGTGGCAATTGAGGACGCCGCTTCCAACCGTTATCTGGCCGCACTCGACGAAGATGGCGAGGAGGCATGCCTGGAGGCTGCCACCAACTTTATCTCCGAGCACAAGATGGGTCTTAAGGACGAGGGCCTGGGCCGTATCGCCCGCTATGCCATCGGCTACACCGGCTGCGTCGAGATTGACGGCGGCTATCACGATGCTCTGCTCGTGAGCTTCTTCGAAACCACGCTCGAGAGCGGTTTTTCGGCATACGTGCTGTATGAGGGCATGGGTGCCGGCGATGGTTTTATGTGGAGCGACCCTGAACCTGCAGGTGAGGAAACCCCTCTTATCTAAAATCGCTAAAATAAACGAGTTTTCGGTAAAAGGCTCAATATTCCCGCTGAGCGTTGTATCGCTGGGCGGGTCGCATACGCGTGCCGTTTGTATATGGATAGAAGATAGGGGAACTACATGCGCGTAGACAATCTGAGGAACATCGCCATCATCGCCCACGTCGACCACGGCAAGACGACGATGGTCGACAAGCTCCTGCGTGCCACGGACGCCTTCCGTGCCAACCAGCAGGTCGAGGACCGCGTCCTGGACTCTAACGACCAGGAGCGCGAGCGCGGCATTACGATTCTCGCCAAGAACATCTCTATCGAGTACAAGGACGTCAAGATCAACGTCATCGACACCCCGGGCCACGCCGACTTTGGCGGCGAGGTTGAGCGCGTGCTGCGTATGGCCGACGGCGCCCTGCTGCTGGTTGACGCTTTTGAGGGCCCCATGCCCCAGACCCGCTTCGTGCTGCGTCACGCTATCGACACCGGCCTCAAGATCATGATCGTTATCAACAAGATCGATCGTCCGGGCGCCAACCCCGAGAAGGCCTACAACGACTGCCTGGACCTTATGGCCGACCTGGGTGCCACCGACGACCAGCTCGAGTTCGCCATGGAGCACGTGGTCTACGCCAGCGCCATGAACGGCTTTGCCCGTCTTGACCCCAACGACGGCAACATGGACATGTATCCGCTGCTTGATATGATCATCGACGACATGCCCGCCCCCGAGGTTGACGAGAACGCCCCGCTGGCCATGCAGTGCGTGACCATCGACCACTCCAACTTTGTCGGCCGCATCGGCATCGGTCGCGTGTATTCCGGCGCCATTCACCAGGGCGATCAGATCCTGGTTGTCAAGAACGACGGCTCCAGCGCAACTGCTACCGTCAAGCAGCTCTTTACCTTCGACTACCTGGGCCGCACCGAGTGCCAGGAAGTCGGCGCCGGCGACATTGCCGCCGTTGTCGGTATTGACCGCACCGATATCGGCGATGTCTACACCGACCCCGAGAACCCCGTTGAGCTCGAGCCCATCGAGATCGACCCGCCGACTCTGTCCATCGTCTTTGAGGCTTCGACCTCCCCGCTCGTCGGTCGCGACGGCGACATCGTGGGCGCCCGTCAGCTCAAGGAGCGCCTGTTCAACGAGGCCGAGAACAACGTGACCATGAAGATCGAGGAGCTCGAGGACAAGAGCGGCGTCGAGGTCTCGGGCCGCGGCATCCTGCACCTGTCCGTCCTGATGGAGTCCATGCGCCGCGAGGGCTTTGAGTTCCAGGTCGGCCGTCCCCGCGTTCTGTTTAAGAAGGACGAGAACGGCAACAAGATGGAGCCCGTCGAGCAGGCCGTCGTCGAGTGCCCGGACGAGTACTCGGGCAAGGTCGTTGAGGTCTTCGGTACCTCCGGCGGTATCATGACGAGCATGGATACCTCGGGCATCGTGACGCACCTTGAGTTTAAGATCCCGACGCGTGGCATCATGGGCCTTAAGAACCGCATCATGAACGTCACCCACGGCGAGGGCGTGTTCTACCACACCTTCCTGGAGTACGGTCCCTACGCCGGCGAGATCGGCAACCGTCAGAACGGTGCCATGATCTCCATGACCACCGAGAAGGCCGTTGCCTATGCCCTGGGCACGCTGCAGGAGCGCGGCCAGCTGTTTGTTGAGCCGGGCACCGAGTGCTACGAGGGCATGATCGTGGGCGAGCGCAGCAAGGCCGGCGACATGGTCGTCAACATCGCCCGTACCAAGAACCTGGGCAACCAGCGTTCCTCGACCTCCGACATCTCCGTGCAGCTGGTGCCGCCTCGCACCTTCTCTCTGGAGGAGGCGCTGGAGTACATCGCCGACGACGAGCTGGTGGAGATTACTCCCAAGAACATCCGCCTGCGCAAGCGTCTGCTCAACGCCACCGACCGTAAGAAGGCAGCCGTCCGCGCCGGCCAGGTCAACAAATAAGCGCTGGGGCTTATAACTGCCAATAAGAAAGGGCGTCGACCGCAATGGTCGGCGCCCTTTTTGGTGCAATGGGATCAGGTTGCTTTGCGCCACCACAAAGGTGCCTGGCCCTTTTGTGGTGGTTGGCGGCTAGGCGGTGGGGAGTCCTGGCGTGTTAGCCGGCTGCTGCGGCTTGAGGTGGGCGTTGCGCCAGATGATCTGGATGGCGTAGCCGAGCGTGAAGACGAAGGCTACACCGCTGACAAAGTTGCCCATAAGAGGAAGTGCCGTGAGTGCGCCCGCGACGATACCGCCCATGGCGGCCATGGCGTAGCGGTTTTGGTTGTGTCCGACCATGCGCGCGACCGCGGTGCCCGTAAATGCCGCCGAGACCAAAGCGATGCCGATGACGCCGCACATGAGGGCGGCGGCGAGCGACAGGCCTGCAATCGAGATGATGAGCAGCAGCACGGCGGGAGCGACGGCGACCGTGCCCAGAAGACCACTTACCCACAGCGGCATGGGACGCTGATGGAGCATGCCGGCAGCGCTGGCGGTTGCGCGTGGAAAGACAAGCTCAAGCAGGATGGCGACAAAGCAGGTGGAAAGCGCCGCGGCAACGATGCCGCCGATAATGTCGTTGGCCGTAGAGGTGTTCTCGTTCTCGGTCCGGTCGATCTTGAGAGCTCCGACCTGGGCGCCCTCGGCCCGCTCGGGGTCCTGTGAGACGTGGGCGTTCACCGTGCCGGTGATGCGGGCGTTTTTACCCAGGATGAGCTTGTCGGCCCAGACCTCAACATCGCCATCGACGGTGCCGTCGATGGTTACGGTGTCGCCGGCAAGCGCCGCCGATTTGGCGGAGCCGCGCAGGGCGACCGTTTCGCCTGCCGCGTAAAAACAGTTGGCGGTGCTGCCGGTGTTGAGCACGACGTGCTGGCCGGCCACCGTGACGCTGCCATCGATTGCGGTTTTGGCGATATCGATGGTGCGTGCCGCCAGACGAACGGCGCCGCCTACGGTGCAATCGCGAATCGACAGGTTCTCACCCGCCGCGATAATATCGCGGCCGATGGAGGCGTCGTCTAGGTTGAGACTTTGGCCGGCCCAGTACAGGTCGCCTTCGATACCGGACGGAGTTGAGTCAACTTCGGTTGCGAGCACGTTTCCCGCGGTGTCGGTGCCGGCGAACGACACCGTGGGAAGTGCGGTGAGCGCGAGCGCAATCAGCGCGAATAGGATGGTGATGCGGGCCTGCGCTTTGTGGCGCCGGATCGACGGTACTTGGTTGCAAGGCATAGTGAATCCTTCGTTAGATACTCGACAGGTATCTAACAGGGTACCCAACGCGCGGGCGCTCTAAAAGAATCTCTCGGTTGCATTTCGAGGGGTTGTGCTGTGCTACCTACTTTTTACGGTGCAAAAAGCGCGCGATGTCTTCCTCGGTAGGGCTTTTAATGTCAAAGCGCAGTGATAGCCAACGCAGCCCCATGGTCACCACAACGCATACGACCAGCGCGGCAACATTGCTCATGAGGCCGCTCATGACGAGGGCTACATAGCTTGCCGATCCGGCGATGGCCGCGATGGCATAGAAGTTGGTGCGTTGGAAAATGCCCGGGACCACGCCCATAAAGCCGTCGCGCAGCATGCCGCCGCCCACGGCGGTAAAGAAGCCCATCATGATACATACGGCGGGCGCAAATCCGTACACCAACGCCTTGTCCGCGCCGGTTGCTGCATAGATGCCGACCGAGATGATGTCGAGCAGGGGAATGAGTTTTTCGGGCTTATCGACGATTGCCGGGAAGATATAGATGATGGCGGCTGTGGCGATGGAGAGCGGTAGTGCCATGGGCTGGTTGAGGATGTAGACGTTGCCGACCTGGAGCGTCATATCGCGCAAAAGACCGCCGCCCAGACCGCAGACCACCGCGAGCGCGACCGCGCCCACCAGGTCGAGCTTGTGCTCGCGAGCGACCAGCACGCCCGAGATCGATGCCGCGACAACGGCGAACATCTCGAGCCAAAATGGGATAGCGACCATGGCATCCGAGGCGTGTGAAGTAACAGTCATAGCGGCGACGACGGGCAAGATGAGGTCCTTTGATTCTCGGGTTTGAACAATGCCCGTACATAGTACATGGTTGGCGGCGATTGAGACCCTATTGCTCGGCAAACGGTAGGGACTGGGAACGGTCATGGGTACCAAACATGTACATCAGCCTCCAAAGATGCCGAAAAATGTCGTTTTTGGAGGGTGATGTACATGTTTGAGATTCAAGGTGAAATCGAAAGCAATGGGGGACGTGGCTGAATAGGAGGGATGTCCAAATTTTGAGCGGAGCTCAAAATTTATTCGGTCGGCTTGCGCCGACCGCGCTGCGCTAAAAACGCGCCACTGGCGCGTTTTCTTTACGCTCCGCGTCCTGACGGGTTCGAATCCCTCCTCCTCCGCCGTATTTGCTTGTAAGGGACTCTAAACAAAAAAGCCCCCGTTTTCGGGAGCTTTCTCAACCAAAATGGCGGAGGAGGAGGGATTCGAACCCTCGTGACCTTATACAGGCCAAACGGTTTTCGAGACCGCCGCATTCAACCACTCTGCCACCCCTCCGCGTGGGGTAAAAACAAAGCAGGCTCGAAGGCCTGCTTTGGAATTAACTGGCGGAGAGTCAGGGATTTGAACCCTGGAGACGCTTTTGACGCCTACACGATTTCCAATCGTGCTCCTTCGGCCACTCGGACAACTCTCCGTTAAATGCGAAAGTCAGTATACACGAGGAATCGCAAAGTGCAAACAGAAAAGTTGGCATTTTTTAAAACGCTTGGCCGTCCTTGATTATCGACTTTATCCGAACACCTCCCACATTCATCCGCAC
>NZ_QRKO01000038.1:0-6175 GCF_003471985.1 Collinsella sp. AM15-2
AGAGCACATTAAGTGCTCTCCGGCTCGTGCGGAACTCGCGATCGACCAAAGCCCCCGGCGCGCCCTCTTCCTTGTGGCGTTTCGGCCCACAGCCTGCGAGCGTCGCTCTGCTTGTTCGCTTTTTGGCCTGGAGAGCCGGGTGGGCTGATAAATGGATATGAGTAGGGGCTCTCCCGCACATGAACGAGGGCACCTGGTGCTTGGGCTTTGATGATTGAACGTTTTATGCTGCTCAGCATCATTTCAATTAGTTACTAAAATGTTTATGAAATGAGGCAAGGGACTCTCCCTTATGTGGACGGGAGAGCCCCTTGTTGCGTTTGGGTTGTTGTTGTGACCTAGAGGTGGCTGATGATCAGTTCCATCTTGCCTTCGAGGTCAATGGACTCCACGGTGCTGGGGGCCAGCAGGTGGCTTCCCTTGTGGACGGGGTCGCCGCAGACGGTGCCTTCGCCGTCGATGACCGACAGGCACATGAAGGGCCAGCGCTGGTTGAGGGTCTTGCTGCCGTCGACGCGCACGCGATCGACGGTGTAGCAGGGGTTGGACTCGAGCTCGGTCACGCCGTCGACTTCGGGTGCGGTCACGGTGCCGTCGGTCGGAGCCTGGACATCAAAATCGATGCAGTCAAGGCTCTGCTCAATGTGCAGAGGGCGAAGCTTGCCGTCGGTGCCGGGGCGGTCGTAGTCGTACAGGCGATAGGTCACGTCGCTCGACTGCTGCGTCTCCAAAATGAGCGTGCCGGTCTTGATGGCGTGCACGGTACCGGAATCAATCTGGAAAAAGTCGCCCTTGTGGATCGGCAGCACGTTGAGCATGTCGTCCCAGCGGCCGTCCTTGATCATCTGTGCGGCTTCAGCGCGATCCTTGGCGCGCTGCCCGACGATAATCGTGGCGCCGGGCTCGCAGTCCAGGACATACCAACACTCGGTCTTGCCCAGGCTGCCGTTCTCGTGCTCGGCGGCGTACTCGTCGTTGGGATGAATCTGGATCGAAAGGTCGTCCTTGGCGTCCAGAATCTTAATGAGCAGCGGGAACTCCTTGCCCTCGCAGTCGCCAAAGAGCTCACGGTGCTCGGCCCACAGCCACGACAGCGTGTGGCCGGCATACGGGCCCTCCGCAATCTGGCAGTCGCCGTTGGGGTGGGCTGAGATGGCCCAGCACTCACCGATGGGGCCCTCGGGAATGTCGTAACCAAACACGGTCTCCAGCTGGCGGCCGCCCCAGATCTTCTCGTGGAAGATCGGCGTCAGTTTAATCAAATCGGACATGTGCATACTCCCATAAGGTTGTGCGGGTGCCGCGTAAGAGAGCTCAAAACGGGCACCCACCGGATTACAAAACTAGGCCAGCGTTACGTTGTGCAGCTCAAAGCGGTCGCCTACGTTGTGCGAGATAGAATATTCAAACGCGGTGCCGCTATCCAAGAAGCCAATCTGGTTGAGTTCGAGCAGGGGAGAGCCGGGTCTGGTATCCAGGCGCTCAGCCTCTTCCTCAGTTGCCGCGACAGCGCGAATGGTGCGATGGAAGCTCGAAATCTTCAGCCCGCATTGCTCGCGGATAAAGCCGTAGACCGATCCGTACAGGTCCTTCTTTTTAAGGCCCGGGATCAGTTCGAGCGGCATATAGGTGTACTCGATGACGATGGGCTTCTCGTCGACCTGGCGCACGCGCACGATGTGATAGGCGAAGTCATCCTCGGCCATTCCCAGCTGGGTCGCAACCTCTGCCGGTGGATTGACGATCGAGAAATCGTAGACCACCGAGGTCACCTTTTCCCCGCGGTGCTCATACGAAAAGCCCTGGGCACGGTCGTTCTTGCCTTGAAAAAACACCTGGCCGGGAAGCCCCGCCGTGTCCTTAACGTAGGTGCCCGATCCGCGCCGGCTGGTAATAAGGCCTTCCTCGGTGATCTGCTCAATCGCTCGTTTGACGGTGATTTTGGAAACGCCATAGAGCTCACAGAACTCAACGACGGTGGGCAACTTATCGCCCGGTTTAAGTGCGCCGTCCTCGATGCTTCGACGGATATCTGCAGCTATCGCCTCGTATTTGGGAATCATGCAATCCTCCCTTCATATTTGCGTCGATATTTAGAAAGTATACCTACTTAAAAAGCATCCATATGGCTTTCATGAAAGAAGTTCGATAAAGAAAAATAAAAAAGACGCTTTACATATAAAATTAGAGCGCTATAGTTACAGACAACAAGCGAGATGCATTGGCGTTTCCTTGTACTGTTTGGGGACGGTTTTGTTTTGGCGGGTTGGATATCGGTATGACCGGTGCGCGCCCGCGCCGGATAACCTGCCAAAGCAAACCCGTCTCCAACCGGAAGCTCTAAGACACGAAAGCGAGGACTTTGATGGCTCAGTATCAGCTGCCCAGCGACTTCTTCTTTGGCGCCGCTATGTCCGGCCCGCAGACTGAGGGTCAGTGGAACCAGGGCGGCAAGCTCGAGAACCTGTGGGACACCTGGTCCATCCAGGATCTGGGTTCGTTCTACAACTGCGTTGGCTCTTATGCCGGTAACGACTTTATGACCAAGTACCAGGAAGACCTTCGCATTCTGAAGGACTTGGGCCTGGATACCTATCGCACTTCCATCCAGTGGAGCCGTCTGCTCGATGCCGACGGCAACCTTAACGAGGAGGGCGCCGCGTGGTATCACGAGCTGTTCCGCGCCTCTCGCGAGGCCGGCCTGGAGCCGTTTGTCAACTTGTACCACTTTGACATGCCCACCTACCTCTTTAACCGCGGCGGCTGGGAGAGCCGTGAGGTCGTCGAGGCTTACGCGCATTACGCCGACGTCGCCTTCCACGAGTTTGGCCAGGAGATTAAGTACTGGTTCACCTTTAACGAGCCCATCGTCGAGCCCGAACAGCGCTATCAGGAGGGCGTGTGGTTCCCGCAGCTCCACGACTTTAGCCGCGCCCGCACCGTGCAGTATCACATCTCGCTGGCACATGCGCTGGCCGTGGCCAACTATCGTCGCGCCTATGACGAGGGCGTTATTCGCGCCGATGCCAAGATCGGCATGATCAACTGCTTTACCCCGGTCTACACCAAGCAGAACCCCAGCGAGGCAGACCTTGAGGCCGTGCGCATGACCAGCGGTATCAGCAATCGCTGGTGGCTCGACCTTATTACCAAGGGTGAGCTTCCCGCCGACGTGCTCGACAGCCTGGCCGAGGGCGGCGTTAAGCTCCCGTTCCGTGCCGGCGACCAAGAGATCCTCAAGCAGGGTGTTGTCGACTGGCTCGGCTGCAACTACTACCACCCCACGCGCGTTCAGGCGCCGGCGAGCAAGATCGACCAGTACGGCCTGCCGCACTTTGCCGACGAGTATGTGTGGCCCGACGCCGTTATGAACGAGAGCCGCGGCTGGGAGATCTACCCGCAGGGCCTCTACGACTTTGGCATGGACTGCGCCAAGAACTACCCCGATCTTGAGTGGTTCGTTTCCGAGAACGGCATCGGCATCATGGACGAATACAAGAACCGTGACGCCGAAGGAACCATCCAGGATGACTACCGCGTCGACTTTGTGCGCCAGCACCTGGAGTGGGTTGCCAAGGCAATCGCCGAAGGCGCCAAGTGCCGCGGATACCATTATTGGGCCGTCATCGATAACTGGTCTTGGGCAAATGCCTTTAAGAACCGTTACGGTTTTGTCGAGGTCGACCTTATGGACGGCTACAAGCGCCGCCTTAAGAAGTCGGCAGCTTGGCTCAAGCAGGTCGCCACGACCCACGTGGTTGACTAGCGACCGGGCGAACGCCCAGACCGTGCGCCGCCGCGCGCAACACATGGCACATCTGGTGGCAGAGGGCGACAGGCCACCGTGCGTATAGGAAAAGGCCGGATTTGAAAGTTAGGAGCAATCATGGCCAGTGACAACGGAAAGAGCTTCCTCGACAAGTTTGCCGAGGTCTCTGCGAAGGTGGGAAACCAGGTTCACCTGCGTTCCCTGCGTGACGCCTTCGCGACCATCACGCCGCTCTATATCCTTGCGGGTATCGCGGTTCTTATTAACAACGTCGTGTTCCCTCTGTTCCCGCTCGATGCGGCGGGCCTTGCCAATCTTCAGACGTGGGGTTCGGCAATTACGCTGGGCACCCTCAACGTCTCTGCCATTATCTTGGCCGGATTGATTGGCTACAGCCTCGCTAAGAACAAGCGTTTCGATAACCCGCTCGCTTGCGTGGTCGTCGCCATCTCTGCTTTCGTCATCATGATGCCGCAGCAGATCACCGCCACGCTTGCCGCCACGAGCCCGCTGCTCACCGACAAGATCACCTCCGCCGAGGTCACGGGCGCCCTTTCGACTGCCAACACCGGCACCAACGGTCTGTTCTCGGCTATTATCATCGCCCTGCTTTCCGTCTCGCTCTTCATCAAGATTTCTGGCGTCGAGAAGCTCAAGGTTAAGCTGGGCGAGGGTGTGCCTCCCGCGGTCTCCAACTCCTTCAACGTCATGATCCCGATGCTGCTCAACCTCGCAATCTTCGCTCTTGCCGCAGCCCTGCTCGCCGTGTGCGCCGGCACCGATCTGTGCGACATCATCTCCACGTGCATCTCCAACCCGCTCAAGAGCATCATGAACGCCGGTCCGTGGGCTGTTATCCTCATCTACACCCTTGCTAACCTGCTGTTCTGCGTTGGTATTCACCAGTCCACCATCTCTGGCGCTACCGTCGAGCCGATCCTGACCATGCTCATCGTCGACAACATGGCTACCTTTGCCGCCGGTGGCACCATCCAGCCCGATCACTACATGAACATGCAGATCGTTAACAGCTTCGCCCTCATCGGCGGCTCGGGCTGCACCCTCATGCTTCTGCTCGACACGCTCCTGTTCTCCAAGAACAAGGCTTCCGAGACCGTTTCCAAGATGGCTATCCTGCCTGGTCTGTTCAACATCAACGAACCGGTTATCTACGGTTACCCCATCGTGTACAACCTGCCGCTCATGATTCCGTTTGTCCTCCTTCCCGATCTGTTCATCGGCATCACCTATGGCCTTACCTGCGCAGGCATCATCAGCCCCTGCATCGCTCAGGTGCCCTGGACCATGCCTCCCGTCATCAATGCCCTGCTCGCTACGGGCTTTGACTGGCGCGCCGGCGTGTGGCAGGCTCTCGAGATTGTCATTGGCATGGCCGTCTACCTGCCCTTTATGAAGATTTCCGAGAAGGCAATCGCCAAGCAGGAGGCTCTCGCCGAGCAGAACGCCTAACGTTCGCCCCTTTCACCTTTGCGGGCGCCGGTACGCGGTGCCGGTGCCCGCAGCTCTCTCCCTTGCGTAAAGATGCAGGGGGGTGGGAACAATAGCCGCAAAGAATGAAACCAGTCGTCGTCTGCGCGCCGCGCAGTTATAAGGAGGAAACCATGAAGAAGATCATGCTCTGCTGCAATGCCGGTATGTCCACGAGCCTGCTGGTCCAGAAGATGCAGGCCGAGGTCGCGAACCGTGGCCTGGAAATTGAGATCGAGGCTCGCCCCATGAACGAGGCCCACGATCACCTGGACGAGTGCGACATGTTGCTGCTTGGCCCGCAGATCGGCTACACCAAGGGCGATTTTGAGAAGGAGGCCGCTGGCCGCTTCCCGGTCGAGGTCATCAACATGGTCGACTACGGCCGCATGAACGCTGCCGGCATCATCGACCACTGCGTCAGCGTGATGGGCTAGGTGCAGCATATGGAGGATATGAACGAGTTGCAGATGACCTGCTTCGAGATCATCAGCTACGTCGGTACCGCCAAGAGCATGTACATCAATGCCGTGCAAAAGGCCAAGGAGGGCGATTTTGACGCCGCCGAGGAGCTTATCAAGCAGGGCGACGAGGCCTATAACGGTGGCCACGATGTTCACATGGGGCTTCTGAAGAAGGAGGCCAACGGCGAGCGTAACGGCGAGGCCCCGCTGATTCTGCTGCATGCCGAGGACCAGATGGCCGGCACCGAGACCATGCGCGTCATGGCGACGGAGCTCATCGAGATCCACAAGCAGCTGCAGGCGCTTCAGGCCTAGTCGGCGTTATCGCCGCGATGGACCGTGCAGTCCAACAGACAATACAGTCCCTTTCACGGGCACCGGGAGCCTCCGCCTCCCGGTGCCTTTATTTCAAGACTTTAGTCTGCTGGCCGCGCAGCGGCCAGCTTTAAACCAC
>NZ_QRKO01000039.1:0-4860 GCF_003471985.1 Collinsella sp. AM15-2
TGCGGATGAATGTGGGAGGTGTTCGGATAAAGTCGATAATCAAGGAAAGTCTGTTTGGACGATATTCGTGAACAAACGAACGTTTATGCTCGGGTGCGCCGTGGTAAAATCTCAGGCGTTATCGGAGCAACCTTACAGGAGGTTTCTTTTATGCTCGTCAACGCAGCAGACATGCTCAAGAAGGCCGAGGCCGGCAAGTACGGTCTTGGTGCCTTCAACACCAACAACCTCGAGTGGACCCTGGCTATTCTCCAGGCCGCCGAGGAGGCCAAGTCTCCGCTGATCCTTCAGTGCACCGCTGGTGCCGCTAAGTGGATGGGCGGTTTCAAGGTCTGCGCCGACATGGTCAAGGCTGCCGTCGAGGCCACGGGCGTTACCGTTCCCGTCGCCCTTCACCTCGATCACGGTTCTTACGAGGACTGCTTCAAGTGCATCGAGGCCGGCTTCACGTCCATCATGTATGACGGCTCTCACGAGGAGACCTTCCAGCTTAACCTCGACCGCACCAAGGAGCTCGTTGAGCTTGCCCACTCCAAGGGCATGTCCATCGAGGCCGAGGTCGGCGGCATCGGCGGCACCGAGGACGGCGTGACCTCCAGCGGCGAGCTCGCTGATCCTGCTGAGTGCAAGCAGATCGCTGACCTGGGTGTCGACTTCCTCGCCTGCGGCATCGGCAACATCCACGGCGTGTACCCCTCCGACTGGGCTGGTCTTTCCTTCGAGCGTCTGGGCGAGATTAAGGCCCAGACCGGTGACCTGCCCCTCGTTCTGCACGGTGGCACCGGCATCCCCGAGGATCAGATCAAGAAGGCCATCTCCCTGGGCATCTCCAAGATCAACGTCAACACCGACCTGCAGCTCGTCTTCGCCAAGGGCGTCCGCGAGTACATCGAGGCTGGCAAGGATCAGCAGGGCAAGGGCTTTGACCCCCGCAAGCTCCTCAAGCCTGGTCGCGACAACATCGTTGCCCGCACCAAGGAGCTCATGGAGGAGTTTGGCTCCGTCAACAAGGCGTAAGCGTCGCTAAACTTCCCGCCGGAAGCCCCGTCCCCCTACACTGTTTCCTTTGCGCTCACCTGGCTTTGCCAGAAGTCGCGCCAAGAAAACAGCTCCGGGGGACGGGGCTTCCTTCGTTTAACGCCGCAGGGTTACGAGTCTGAATTAAGATGGCTACTGGCTTTGCCAGAAGTCGCGCGACGGAATCAGCTCCGGGGAAACGGGGCCTCCTTTGTTAACTTGCTACAGGGTTACTGGTCTGATTTTAGTTATATGGTTACCGTTCAGCGGTGTTGATGGCTCCCTTGTTGGGGCTTTCTTTTTATCTCGCTACAATGGGCTTCAAGCGTTCTAGTGACTTGGAGTTTTGGTATGGCTGTTATTAATGTGCTGCCTTCGGATGGGAAGGTTATTGACGAGGGTCCAGTTGGTTGCTCTGCTGATGTTTGCTGTGATGACTTTCGTCATCTCGATGTTGGACTGCCGCCCGAGATTCTTCGTCTTATGGATGCCGGGTATTTGACGCAGGCTGTTGCTGCCTGCGATCGCCTTTTGGAGCAGAACTCCGAGCCTTCGCTGGCTGCTTGTGTTCGTGCCGAGCGGTATCGCATGCTCGAGACGCCGCTTCATTTTTCGGTGTCGCGCGACCAGGCTATTGCGATGATTCGCGAGGAGTGGCCAGAGTTTACCGAAGAGCAGTTTGATGACCTGATTAATCGTAAGCGTATTGACTGGCGCTTTATCGATGGCGAACTGTTCGTTCTCGACAACTTCCTCGATTCGCTTCGCGTATATCCCAAAGAGGTTCCCGGCATGCGGCCCGATTCTACGGACGGAATAGCACTGCGCAACGAGATGCTCAAGGAGATGGAGTCACAAAACGGATTGGCTCGCGTCATTACGCTTAAAGCGTCCGTGTCTGTCCCCGGCGCTCTGGAAGGGGAGACCGTTCGCGCGTGGCTACCCGTTGCCGCCGCCTGTCGTCAACAGTCTCATATCGAGGTTCTCGATATGACGCCGGAGGGTGCTGTTGCCCCCGCGAATGCTTCGGCGCGTGCCGCCTCGTGGTCTTCTTCGAGTGAGCGCTCATTCTCGGTGACCTATCGCTATCAAATTGATGCCGCTTATCGTGATGTCTATGGGGGTGCGCTTCCGGTGCATCCTTGCATGGACACGCCACTGCCCGTGGACACCTCCGAGGACCGTCCGCACATTGCATTCACGCCGTATCTACAGCAGCTGACAGCCCGTGTCATTGACGGGCTCGAGGATCCGCTCGATCGCGCCCGTGCTATCTATGATTACCTGACGCAGTACATCGACTATCGCTATCAGCCGCCGTACTTGCTTTTGGGATCTATTGCCGATGACTGCGCGCATTCGCTCCGCGGCGATTGCGGCGTTATGGCGCTCACGTTTATCACCATGTGCCGTATCGCGGGCGTGCCTGCCCGTTGGCAGAGCGGCCTGTATGTTGCGCCCGATTCGGTGGGGTCGCACGACTGGGCAGAGTTCTATACGCCGCAGACCGGATGGCTCAACGCCGACGTGTCATTTGGATCTTCTGCTCGCAGGATGGGGGAGGAGTGGCGCCGCCGTCACTACTTTGGCAATCTCGACCCGTGGCGTATGGTGGCCAACAATCGATTCCAGGCAGAGTTTGAGCCCTCTTTCGACGGCATGCGCGAGGACCCTTACGATAACCAGATGGGTGAGGCTTCGGTCGACGGTCGCGGATGCCGTCGGCGCGAGATGCTCCGCACGGTCGAACTCATCGAAATGCTCGAAGTTCCATTTTCGGACTAATCGGTAGAAAGCTGTGATAAACTAACTCACGCATTGCGTGCCCGAGTGGCGGAATTGGCAGACGCAGTGGACTCAAAATCCACCGTTGGCAACAACGTGCGAGTTCGAGTCTCGCCTCGGGCACCATACATGCAAGTGAGCGTTCAAGGGGGTTGCGGCCCCCTTTTTTCGTGCCGAACTCGCGTGAGCGCGCGAAGCGTTAAGCAAACAGGCCTGTGGCCTGTTTGTAGCGGAGCGTGGCGAGGGCGCCACGCGCCCGAAGCCCGGGGCTTCGCGAAGCGAAGGCCCTTCGAGTCTCGCCTCGAGCACCATACATGCAAGCGAGCGTTCAAGGGGGTCAAGGTCCCTTTTTCGTGTACGTAATGTGATAACGCGCTGTACGTGTTATTATTCGCAAGGCGTTGTTCCCGCAATGCCCTAAAGAGGAACCTGAGGGTTCCCACCTTTTGGCGCCAATGAGCAGCTGACTGGTCATACAACTTAGATTCCCTTCCTCAAATCGAGGAAGTCTATGTGTACGACCTGGTTGCTGAGAAGCGCCGGGTTATTTTTTTATGAATGGAGGTAGGGAAAATAGCTAAGTCTGATGACACCCGCATCAACGACGAGATCACTGCATCTTCGTGTCGTTTGATTGGCGTCGATGGCTCTCAGCTCGGCCTGTTCGCCATCCGCGATGCCCAGCGCGTCGCCGACGATCAGGGTCTCGACCTGGTCGAGATCGCTCCCAACGCGGAGCCGCCGGTCTGCAAGGTCATGGACTACGGTAAGTTCAAGTACCAGCAGGCCATGAAGGCCAAGGCTGCTCGTAAGAACCAGTCCAAGGTCGAGGTCAAGGAAATGAAGTTCCGACCCAAGATCGACGTTGGCGACTACGAGACCAAGAAGGGCCACGTTCTGCGTTTCCTCAAGAAGGGCGCACGCGTTAAGATCACCATCATGTTCCGCGGCCGTGAGATGGCTCACCCGGAGCAGGGCCTTAACGTTCTCGAGCGTCTCGCCGAGGATCTCAAGCCTTACGCTACGGTCGAGTCCAAGCCTAAGATGGAAGGCCGTAACATGCTTATGCTGCTCGCCCCGATTAAGGGCGCCTTCGATGAGGATAAAGCGGCAAGCGATAGCAAGTAACTAGTGTTCTGTAACCGATTAAGGAGTATTTCATGCCTAAGATGAAGTCCCACAGCGGCACCAAGAAGCGTTTCCGCAAGACTGGTACCGGCAAGCTTATGCGCGCCAAGGCTTTCAAGAGCCACATCCTGAGCAAGAAGTCCACCAAGCGTAAGCGTGGCTTCCGTCAGGAGACCGAGATCGCCGCTGCCGACCGCAAGGTCATCAAGTCGCGTCTCGCCTAAGTTCGCGTTCCCGTTTTTCGTTTTACCGTCTAGGAGTTGATAGAACATGGCACGTATTAAGCGCGCTGTTGCCGCCAAGAAGAAGCGCCGTACCGTTATGCACCGTGCGAAGGGTTACTACGGTGCCGCTTCGCGTACTTACAAGCATGCTAAAGAGCAGGTCCAGCACTCCCTGCAGTATCAGTATCGTGATCGCCGCAACAAGAAGCGCGAGATCCGTTCTCTCTGGATCACCCGTATCAACGCTGCTGCTCGCCTGAACGACATCTCTTACTCTCAGTTCATGCACGGCCTGAAGGTTGCCGGCATCGAGCTCGACCGCAAGGTCCTGGCTCAGATGGCTTACGAGGACATCGAGTCCTTCAACGAGCTGGCTGCCATTGCCAAGAAGGCTCTCGAGGCCTAATAGATTCTCTTGAATCGCTAGGGGAGTGTCGCGTTGTGCGTGGCGCTCCCTCTTTTTATCTGAAGCGCGGTTTACATTGCTAAAAGCGCGGGTAGATAGACACTTACAGGTGACCGATCTCTATATATTTCTAAACCAAAGGGTCATCATCTGATACGTGCGGAAGATCCGCACCAGTCTTTCTATTAGCTATAGAAAGCGATATGTTGTGTAGGACTTGTGAAGAGTGGAATTGACGACCCACAGGGCTTCGCGGTCTGGCAATATATCTCCTTGCCGCGCGGCCCGGTCGGACCGGAC
>NZ_QRKO01000004.1:0-211 GCF_003471985.1 Collinsella sp. AM15-2
CTCCTGGGTCATCGGCGAGGGGCACAACTTCGTCAAGACCATGAAGGGGCTGTCCGACCGCGTCGCCGACCCGGAGGATAAGCTCACGCAGGTCACGGTCGTTGACGACCAGCTGGGCCGCCTGACCTTCACGCGCGACATGGCCGAGGCCATCTTCCACGTGCTGGGGACGCACGCCCCCTACGGCACCTACGACTGCACCGGCTCCGGC